>DASPUT010000045.1 GCA_035622735.1 Thermodesulfovibrionales bacterium
CGTTCGGAGTCTGAGCCAGGTGGGAGGATCAGAAGCAATGGCGGCGATCCTCTCCGTTTCTCCGACGGATTCCGCGGTTGCGAAGATGGCGAGGGAGTCACTGGAAAGGCTCAAGACCTCCAGGTAGTTCTCAGTCTTCCATCATCCTCATTTTGGTTTATCCGCCCTCAATACAGGGTAGTACGCAAGAGGGTCTGAATCGAAGGAAATGAGAGGTCACAGGCAGAACTTTCTCGTTCCTGATTTCATGGATGATACGTCAAGAGCGGACGTTTCTTATGTGCTCCCGGCCTTTTTCACCGAGAATTTCCTTATCAGTCCGATCGTCCAGGCCGTGACAAAGACGAGATAGCAGACGAGCAGGACGAGAAATCCCTTGCCGAGGGTCTCGCTTCGACCGATGTTCAACCTGATCACGAGGTGCATCGTACCGATCAGGAAAGCAAGCGTCACGGAAAAAAAGACCGTTATATCCCGCTTCATGAGCGCCATCGCCTCCGCCTTTCGTTCAGGAGCGAATCAGTAGTCCTTGTTCGGCAAATTGATGAGAGCCTCCGGCAAGCGGGGAAGTGCGAACCCGATGCCGGCATAGAGAACCGCCATTAGCAGAGTGACAGAGGCATTGATCGCGATAAAGGCGTCCCTGGACGACCATCCGTTCGGCCTGCCATAACCGTCAAAATGGGAGGCCACTCTTTCCGGAAGGAGCGGATAGTAGTAGACAATCTCGAGCACCGCGGCGAAGACAAGAAGCCAGAAAAGCATTCTCCAGCCTTTCCTATCCTCACGCTCGCTCATGTTTCCGGTCATCCATCCGAACAAGTCCTTTCTCCCCTGAATTATATAACATCTTGCCTGAATCTGTTCCTCGCACGCTCTTTGTCACAGATTCCGAAGTGAGGAGACTCATCTGAGCCATCTGCCACCAATAGATGAATCCTGACGCATTCAGAGTATGTTGCGGGAAGAGCGGTCCGTAGCGTAAAGTAAGAGAGAGGATCGATGGAATCGGTCAAGGCCGTAAATAAATCCCTAGAAATGACCACATGGGCAGAGGAGAGCGGACTGCTCGACTTCCTTTCGAGGGTCTACGAGGAGGTGGCGCGGTTCGAGAGGACCTTCGGATTCGGGGTCTCGGTCATGCCCTCACCTCCGATCAATGTTGACAGCAGCACGGATCTCCTCCGGAATATCGGCTTTGTGATCGTCAGGCATAACCGCACAGTCGGAAGAGATTATTGCCTCTATTCGCTTTTAAGTGGCAGGGCGCTTTACGGATATATCGGCTTATATTCCGATGGCGCGATAGAGACACTTCGGGAGTTACAACCCCTGACGGATTTCAGGAACGGGACAGCGACGCTCTTCGCCTGGCTCAGAGACCTCGTGAAGACCTCGTGCGAGAAAATCTGACAGCATCCCCGCTTAACCCGGTATCTTCCCCAGGGATCGCCTCTCGGGAACGTAGGCGTGGGATATCTTTTCGTCGTTCCACTCCTTCGAGACGTAGAGATAGCAATAACAGCTCCCGTATTCCTCCACATCAGGCTTGCGGTAAATGCAGGGGCAGATGATATCCTTGTCTTTCTCGTAGTCCCCCGTCGCAAGCCTGCAAGGGCAGGACATGTAGCCGTAGCGTCCCTTATTCACGAGAAGGCCATCGAGGAGGTCAAAGACGGTTTCCCTGTCCTTATTAAAGAGATAGCCTTTCGGCTCCTGCAGCTTGCGTAACATCTCGTAGAGTTTTTCGGCTTCCGTCATAATCCGAGGGCCTTTCTGATCTCTTTTTCCTGAAGCCCTACAATCGTCGTATCGCCGATGATAATCGTGGGGAAGGCCCCGCGCGGGTTTGCCGCCTTTATCTTTTCGAGAATCTCGTCCTGCTCCTCTTTCTTCAGCAAATCCACATCCGTGCATTCGTAGGTGACCGACAGGTCATCGAGGAGTTTCCTGGTCGCCTTACAGACCCTGCAGGTGCTGATCGTATAGAGTGTGACGGTCGGCTGCATTTCTTACCTTATCACAATCGGCCGAGAATATGAAATTTTCACTTCATGAGGAATCTCAGCAGATAAAACCCGGTGATTGTCGCGATGATGACAATGGCGGCAGCCACAGCGATGAGCTTTTTCCCGGATAATTTCCTCTCTGAGGGAATGGCTTTCTCAACCCCTCCTCCTCTTTCCTCCGCGGCCGCCTGTCTCTTCACCGGCTTCCCGGAAGAAACCCGCCCCGTCATCTTTATGTCGAGGAGTTCCGATATCTTGAACTCCTTGTACTCAACTTCCAGACCCTTCGGAGGCAGAACTTCCTTCCCGCATTTCTCGCATGTCCTGCCGCTTCCGATCTCTGCTCCGCACTCGGGACACTTCACCGGAATAGTCCATTCTCCATATCCATTACACTACCTGATTGCCCTGTGGCAGTCAACCGGCCCTCTTCAATGAGCGAAGAGAGGGGGATCACGGCGAATACCTGCCCTTCGGCAAGCGCTCCTTCAGTGCATCGGGAAAAATAAACTTCGCACCGTCCTCGACGTTTCCTTTTTTTACGGTCACCGAAAGTTCCCTCCGGCCCTCTCTTCCCAGGTCGAGTCCCGAAACGATGTAGAGACCGTTCCCCTTATCCGTCACGTGGAGAGCGTCGGTGAGGTTCTCGTTGGTTGCAAGGTGCTTATAGGAAATAATGAGTTCGGCGCCCGCGACATCGGAATCCTGTGCGTCGTGAACCACAATTCCGATTACGTTCTTCCCTATCTTATACTCCTTATCGTCGAGCAGGATCTCGACACTATATGCCCCGTGCCCGGTGATGTCGAAGAGCGTATCCTGAAAATGTTTCGTGAAAAGACTCTTTCCTGTCGGTCCGTGGTTCTCATGTGACTCTGCCTGGACTCTAACCAACAGAGAGAAGAGGAGTGCGACAACGATCATGCCGCACCCTGCAATGCCGTTCATCCTTGTCATGGCGATGACCTCCTCCGCATATTGAATAACTTTTTTATTCTATCATTTTCCCTCATCTTCCCCAAAGGCGACTGCCTGCTCCATTTTCATTTGACACCCTCTCCCCCGATTGGTATAGTGGAATTGCAAATTAATTGTTATGAGGAGGTGATGCAGATGGCATGCAAGCCGGGCTCGAAGAGATCGCCCTGCGGTACCACGAAGAAGACGACTCCCAAAAGGAAGAAATAGGGAGCGGTCAGGAAGCGTATCTGAACAATACTTGTGACGTGCGGAATCATCCGATCTTGTATTCTGTCCTCACGGAAAGTAAAGGGGTAAAAATGTCTATGACGACAGGGAATCTTGCCGTTTCTTTCGCCGTGTCAGTGCTGATATCCGCGGCACTTCTCACCTTCCCTTATTCCTCTGCAGCGGAGCATCCGAAAGAACATCCTACGGGGAAGCAATCATCGGGCGCTGTTCAGAAGCCTCTGACGAAGAAGGAGATGAAAGAGGCTATCGAGTCTTACATTGAGAAAGAATCGAAGAAATACGGGGGGTTTTACGAAATCTACGATGACCTGCAGGCGAAGAAACTCGCTCTTAAACTGAAGAAGGTCCACGACGACCGCCTCGCCCATGTCGGAAATGATGTTTACTTCTTCTGTGTTGATCTCACCGACAGGGACGGCAAGGTCTACGATCTCGATTTCTTCATGAAGAGAGGCGCAGATGGTAACCTCGCTGTCACGGAAGTGACGATTCACAAACAGGAAGGCAAGGAGAGATATACCTGGTACGAGGAAAACGGCATCTGGAAAAAATCGTGGCTTGTCCAGAAAAGCTCTATCGGACAGGAAAAGCCGCCCGCGGGAAAACCGACCGTCGGAGATCATCCCAGTCCGATGCCGCCCCGCTGAGGAGGATGTCCGGGAAAGATTCAGAGAGGATCGAAGGGGGTCAGAAGGATGGGCAGTAATTTCATCGTTTCCGGCCCTCTCGGTCTCGTTACCCCGATCGGTTCGAGCTCGTTTCTGTTCCTAGCCCAGTGATAGGTCCCGAACAGCCTGTCCCATAAACTGAAGACCGTCGCATAATTACTCACCGAACACCTGCTTCCGAAGACATGGTGGCAGCGATGCATTCTCGGCGTGACGATCGCTTTTTCGAGTCTGTCCTGCGTGCCTAAAGGGATGGCGAGATTGCCGTGGTGAAACTGTGACGCCGCGGTGAGAAGCGTTTCGAAGGTGACGAACCCCCAGAGCGACGGGCCCCAGAGGAGTATGAGCATCCCTTTGATGGTGTTCGTGATAAGGAGCTCACCGATATGGAACCGAGAGGCGGTCGTCACATCTATCTCCATATCGGAATGGTGCGCCTTATGAAACCTCCAGAGGAAGCCGACCCTGTGATTTGCGCGGTGCATCCAGTAATCCCAGACGTCAAAGACCGCGACGGTTATGAGAACCTCGCTCCAGCCGGCGAGCCCGAGCATGTAAGTCAAGCCGAGGGCATGTGCGCGGCCGTATCGGACCGCCGTATAGAGAAAGGGAAAAAGCAGCAGATAAAGAATGATTGCGTTGAGAAGGCCCATGCCGAAGTGAAAGAACGTGCGGAAGGCCTTCTTCTGGCCGGACCGTACAAAAGGATGACCGGCCTCAAAATAAAGCATCGAGGCGAAGACTGAAACGTACGCGACCGATCTTGCGAGAAAGGGATTCACCGTTTCTATTATAGTCTATTCATCATTACCCGGCAGAACTCAGCGTCGGGAGGATATTCAGAAAAAGAGGTCTCCCGTGCGAAGATCGGATGAACAGGACTTTCCTGTGTTATATTTGATTATGCCTGCCAATCTTCCGCCGGAGTATTTCGAGGCCGATAAGAGGTTCAAACAGTCGCTCTGCCCCAGAGAGAAAACTGCCGCCCTTGAGGAACTCATCTCGACCGTCCCGAAACACAAGGGTACGGACAAGCTACGGGCTGAACTGCGGAGGAGGCTCTCGCAGCTGCGCGAGGAGGCGACGAGGAAAAAGAAATCAGGGAAAGGAGATCTCTATGCCGTCGAAAAGCAGGGCGCCGCAGAGGTCGTCCTCGTCGGGTTCGCCAATTCCGGGAAGTCTTCGGTCCTTAAGGTTCTGACGAATGCCAGTCCTGTCATCGCCGATTATCCGATGTCGACCGTGGCACCGCTTTCGGGCATGATGCCTTTTGAGGATATCCAGTTTCAATTCGTTGACCT
>DASPUT010000046.1 GCA_035622735.1 Thermodesulfovibrionales bacterium
ATTCACCGGAGGCAATAAATTCATGCCGTGCTTTTGTGTGAAGGGCATACCAACGTTGCGTCTCGTTCATCGTCCCCTCCTTAGAGGGCGGTTCGCGATCCTGAATTCCTCAGCGCGATGTCTCATAGTGAGGAATTTGACCCTAAACAAGGTTGTAGCCTTCCTGAATTTCGTGTTCACCGCTCATGACCTGCTGTACCAGGGATTTAAACTTTTCGTAATCGAGAGGCTTGATCATGCAGTAGGAATCAGCAAAATCGTCAAGTATGTCGATAAGCTTCCCGTCAATGTTATCGGAAAGTATTATGGTCGGGAGGTTGCTCTTCTTTATTTCAGGAAGGAGAGAGGCACCATAGGGATAGCTCGTCACAACCAATCCATATTCATTCGTATTCAGACCAGCCCGCAGGTCCTCAACGGCACGAGCAATCTCGGCGCCGTATCCTGCGTTATCAAGGAGAGCAGAGCAGATGCGTGAGAATCCATGCTCGTCGATGATGAGGATTCTCTTCCTTTGAGCTGCCATGCACTCTTGAGAGCAAGATTGATACCTGGAAAGGAATAGGCGGTTTCTACCCGTTTAGCCGATGATTATTCTCTTATGGGTTGTCTCCTTTGGAAACAGAAATCTTCGATTTTTGAATTTAATGCCATTATTCATTGTAGCTTTAGGACACAGTAAAATCAGAAAAGCACAAAAAATGAAATATATTTAATAATTCTCTTGTTCCCTTTGGATACAGTTCTTATGAAAAGGAACAAAAAATCGAATTAGGCAGGACCTGATTCCTTTATCGTATAGCCGGAAAGGCCCATTAAAGGGTATCGGACTCTTTGAGTCTCTTATATAATGCTTTTCTCGATATACCGAGTGTTTTGGCCGCCTTTGACTTGTTCCCGCTGCAATCGCGAAGTACTTCCTTTACCGCTTCTATTTCTATCTCCTTCAGTGTCTTGCCTGACTGAGCGGGTTCTCTCTTACCCAAGAGGCAGCGCAACTCTTCAGGCAGCTCCCGCGCCGTAACCTCGCTTCCTTTCGCGAGAACGACCGCTCTCTCAATAGTGTTCTTCAGTTGCCTGATATTCCCGGGCCAGTCGTATCTCTGTAATATCCTCATTACGTCGTCTGAAATCGTCAACATCTTCTTATTCCTAACGCAGAATTCCCTGACAAATTCAGTCACGAGAAGGGGGATATCATCCTTTTTTTCCCTGAGTGGCGGTAGGTCTATTCGTACGACGTTTATTCTGTAATAGAGGTCTTCTCTGAAATGCTTTGTCTGTACCTCCCTCTGAAGATCACGATTCGTGGAAGATATGACTCGAAATTCCACCTTGATCCTTTTGCTGCTCCCCAGGCGCTCGATCTCCCTTTCCTGAAGTACTCTAAGGAGTTTCGCCTGCAAAGGTGCCTCAAGCTCGCCAATCTCGTCGAGGAATATCGTGCCGCCTGAGGCTTCCTCGAACCGTCCGATTCTCCTTCCCGTGGCACCGGTATACGCTCCTTTCTCATATCCGAAGAGTTCGGACTCCATGAGGTCCCTCGGTATCGCAGCACAGTTCACCGCGATGAAAGGCTTATCCGATCTTGTGCTGCTGTAATGTAATGCCCTCGCAATGAGCTCCTTCCCCGTACCCGTTTCCCCGCAGATAAGGACACTGCTCGTCGAATCTCTCACATCCTCCACCGTTTTGAATATCTTCCGCATTTCCGGGGTGTTCGTCACGATGAGAGACTTCTCGTTTCCGTTTGAAAGACCCTTCTCCGCGAGATCGAGTGCCCTCTTGAGCTGCCGTTGTTTAACCGCCCGGGCAAGAGTACTCTTCAGTTTGTGGTAATCAGGAGGTTTGATAAAATAATAAAAAGCCCCCCGGGTTATGGCGGAAACAGCTGATTCAACCGACCCAAACGCCGTCAGGAAAATAACCGGAATATGGGGATGGCTTTCAGTGATATATTCAAAGAATTGCATGCCGTCCTTACCGGGCATCTTCAGATCCGTGATGATCGCGTCCACATCCTTGCTGCTCACGAGACTGGTTGCGCCATCAACGTCCCTCGATTCGAAGACTCTGTACCCGTCCTCTGAGAGTATGGCGGAGAGGACCCTGAGGGCGTTGGGTTCGTCGTCTATGATGAGGATGTCGCCCTTGCCGTCGACGCTCATGCCCTTTCCCCGTTTCTGATGGGGAGATATAACATCACCGTGCTCCCTTGCCCCTTCTTGCTTCTGATCTCGAGATGGCCGCCATAGTACTGAAGGATTTCGCGGGTGATAAAGAGGCCGAATCCCCGCCCAGTCTCCTTGGGCGATAGGGAAAGTCTGTCAATGATATTCTGCGCCATGCCCGGTCCGGTATCTCTGATCTCGATAACGACAAAATCGGTTCCCGAGCGTTCTTCTTTCCCGGTCTTAACGGTGAGCTGGCCGTCGGAGCGCATCGCCTCCAGGGCATTGTTAATAACATTGAGGATCGCCTGCTCAATTTGAAAGGCGTTGACCATAATGGGGGGGATGTCCCCATATTCATAGACCATGCGAATATTATAGGCATGTGCCTGAAGGCAGGTGACCGCCTCTATCTTCTTCAACAATGCGTTAAGGTCTGTCAGGGAAGCCCCTGCGCCGGAAATTGATGTGCTGAGGAAGAGCGATATGAAATTGTCGAGCCGCGCTATCTCTTCGTTGATTATCCCGGCAAATTCAACGAGGGCAGGCTCCTTGGCGTATTTTTCGCTGAGAAAGACAACCGCACCCTTAATCGCATTTAAGGGATTTCTTACCCCATGGGCAAGCGCTGAGGCCGTCTTCCCGATGTCGATGAAGAGCTGTGAATTTCTGAGACCCCGTACGGCAGAGCAGGGCGACAGGTTGAAAATGGTAACCTTCGCTCCTGTGACCTTTCTCATTGTCCTGAGAGGTTCGATTCGTATGCCTGCGCTGAAGTGATCCATGGGGCATTGAAAATGATATTCATCCAGAATGAGCTTCCGGTTCTTTTCGAGCGCCCATGTCACGGAATCTCTGTCGGAAGAAGATATCCGCGGGAATACTTCGTAGTATTTCCTGCCCACGGCAGAAGAGGGGGTCTTACCGGTGAGCTTAGATATCTCCTCTCCCCACGAATTGATACGCAACCCGACATCCACAGAAAAAG
>DASPUT010000047.1 GCA_035622735.1 Thermodesulfovibrionales bacterium
TGAGCTTCCTTCGTGAGTGTCGCCTTGTCAAAATCAAAGTGAACATCTTCAAGGACGATCACTACTTCCTTCTTCGGCTCGGCCTTCGGGGTCGGAGCCGGAGTCGGGGTCGGCTTCGGTGTCGGCATCGGCGTCGGAGCCGGTGTCGGAGCCGGTGTCGGCGGCGGCGGAGGCGGTGGAGGCGGTGTCGGCTTCGGTATTGCTTTACCAAATGCAAACACTATGCCTGCCGTTGCTTCAACGGGATAGAGGGGCTTGCCCCCGATCATAATGTTGTCTTTGAGATCAACCCTGAAGGCGACTCTGTCTGTCATCCAGTATTTTGCACCGACGCCGACGGGAGCGACGAACTTATTGGTGTTTCCCGTATGGCTTGCATTAAAATCCGCAATTCCGGCACCCACAGCAATAAAGGGGTTGAACCTCTCACGGGGCATGAAGTTCCATAGGAGGTCCAGGTGATATTGCTGAAGGGACACATGATCATCGGGACTGACAAAGGGAGGGGGTTCTCCATTCTTATGTTTAAACAAAGACAAAGGCGCGACTATCGGATTCCGCTCTGTTTTACTGTACACCTGGCTCCCCACAACTTCCCCGACGAATTCGAGCGCCAGATTCTCTGTGAAGTTGTATCCGACTCGTCCACCAAGAACAGGCCCATTCTTCAGATTAATGTCGCTGTCACCTAAGAAAGAGTACCAGCCTACAAAAGGACTAATTTCCCAGCTTCCCACCTTCTCTATCGTTCTCTGCAGCTCTTCCGGATAGGCAGACAAAGGCAGGAGAAAAACAAAACAAAGCACGACAAAAAACAATTTCTTGAACATCTGCATCCTCCTTTCGAAAGTTATTAGATATCTACCAAAATGGTATATGATTTGCCCTCGACAAGGAAATTAAAACACAGAGGTCGTTCGTTGTCAAGAGGAAAAATTAAATAATATTAGAATCGTAAATTCAGGGGAAAGGGTCTCCGGGGGCATAACGATGGCAACCCTATTGAATAAGTGGTGTTCTTTCAGCATAATAAAGAGACTTTCAAGAATAAAGCAAGGAGTGGGCCAGTGGGGAAAGACCGCATCGTTGTAGGGGTGATAGGGTTCGGGACCGTCGGAAGCGGCACGGTGAAGATCCTTCTCGATAACAGGGGGGTCATCGCGGAAAGGACGGGTTTCGATCTCGTCCTCAAGAGGATTTCTGACCTCGACATCAGCAGGGACAGGGGAATCCGGCTCGGCGAAGGAATCCTCACCACGAAGGCCGGGGATGTCCTGGACGATTCTGAGATAGATATCGTTGTCGAACTCATCGGCGGGATTCATCCGGCAAAGGATTTCATCATCCGGGCGATAGAAAATAAGAAGCATGTCGTGACGGCAAACAAGGCGCTCCTCGCCACTGAGGGGAACGAAATATTCAGAGAGGCCGGGAAGCACGGCGTCGAGGTCGGTTTCGAGGCCTCTGTCGCGGGCGGTATCCCGATCATCAAGGTGATGCGGGAAGGGCTCGTGGCGAACAGGATTCTGAACATGTACGGCATCATCAACGGCACCTCAAATTATATCCTGAGCAGGATGACCGATGAGGGGAGTGAATTTTCGGCGGCGCTGAAAGAGGCCCAGAAACTGGGGTACGCAGAGGCAGACCCCACGTTCGATATCGAAGGCATAGATTCCGCCCATAAGCTGGCGATACTCGCGTCCCTGGCCTACGGCATCCCTCTCTCCTACGAGTCCGTCTATAAGGAAGGGATCACGAAGATTACGCCTCAGGATATAGAATTCGCATCGGAGCTCGGTTACAAGATAAAGCTTCTCACCATCGCGAAGGCGGTGAACGGAGAGGTTGAACTCAGGGTTCACCCGACGATGATCCCGTCGGATTATCTCATATCAAAAGTTGACGGCGTCTTCAATGCGATCTATGTGGAAGGAGATGCCGTGGGATCGACGCTCTATTATGGGAGGGGCGCAGGAGATATGCCGACGGGAAGCGCGATTGTCAGTGACATCGTCGATATCGCCCGTAACATCAGGCTGAATGCCACGGGGAGGGTTCCCCTTATCAGGACAGCTCCCTCAGGCCTGAAGGTGAGGAAGATGGACGATGTGGAGTCCATGTACTACTTCAGGTTTTCCGCACTCGACAGTCCGGGGGTCCTCTCAAAGATATCGGGGATCCTCGGCGATAACAATATCAGCATCGCCTCGGTAATACAGAAGGGCAGACGCGTCGGAGGTGCGGTGCCCCTCGTGGTTCTGACCCACAGGGCGAAGGAGAGAGATGTGCTCGGGGCGATCAGGTCCATCGACGACCTTCCCGTGGTGACGGACAAGACGCACTTCATCCGGGTTGAGGGAAAAGAATAGAAGACGGTTCAGGATATTCGGCCATGGAAGAGATTAAACCGGACAAGACGATCAATATCAAAGGGCATGTCTGCCCCTATACCTTCGTAAAATCGAAGATCGCGATCGAGAACATGGAGATCGGCCAGGTGCTCGAGATACTTCTCGATTATGAGGAGGCATCAAGATCGATCCCGAAATCGATGGAGGATCACGGGCATACGATCCTGAAGCTCGAAAAGATCAACGAGACGGACTGGATCATCCGGGTGAGAAAAGAGAAGGAGTGATGGAATTCTCCGAGGAACAACTCCAGCGGTACAGCAGGCATATCATCCTGCCCGAGGTCGGAGGCAAGGGGCAGAAGAAGCTCCTTGACGCAAGGGTCTTTCTCGTCGGAGCGGGAGGGCTTGGCTGTCCCGTCGGATACTATCTCGCCGCGGCCGGTGTCGGTACGATCGGTATTGTCGATAACGACACCGTCGAACTGAGCAATCTCCAGCGGCAGATCGCCCATAGCACGAAGACAGTCGGCATGCCGAAAACCGAGTCTGCGAAGGCGACCTTCGAGGCACTCAATCCCGATGTGACGGTCATCGGGATGAAAGAGAGGATCACGAAGGACAACATCCTGGACCTCATAAGGGATTATGATATCGTCGTGGACGGCAGCGACAATTTTCCCACACGCTACCTCGTGAACGATGCCTGTATAATCGCGAAGAAACCCCTCGTCTCCGGAGCGATCCTGAGATTCGAGGGGCAGGTGACGACGATTATCCCCGGGGAGGGACACTGTTACCGGTGTCTCTTTGAGGAGATGCCTCCCCCCGGTCTCGTGCCTTCCTGTCAGGAGGCCGGCGTCATCGGTGCCATCCCGGGCGTTGTCGGTTCCCTTCAGGCGATCGAAGTCTTCAAGCTGATACTCGGGAAGGGCGAGACCCTGAAGAACGCCCTTCTCATATACGATGCACTGAAGACAACGTTCAGACGTGTCAGGGTGCCGAGAAACCCCGAATGTCCTGTCTGCGGAGATACCCCTACCATCACGGAACTGCAAGACTACGATGCAGGGTATTGCAGGCTATAGAATCCCCGCAGCGGGATCGAGGGATAGGACGGTTTCCCGATGACGGTCGCTGCTGTCCCCGCCAATTCTGTCTCATGCTCAAGATAACGATCCCTGAAAAGATTTATGACGAACTGGTCGCTCATTGCAGGCAGGGATATCCGAACGAGGCCTGCGGAATCCTTGCGGGCAGGGAATCTGTAATCAGCCGGATTTATAGAACGACGAATACGGAGAAATCTCCGGTGAGTTACCTCATGGACCCTTCGGAACAGTTCAGGGTCATGAAGGACATGCGGGAGAACGACCTCGCCATGGTCGCGATCTTCCACTCCCATCCATCGTCTCCTGCGGAACCCTCTGGCAGAGATGTTGCCCTCGCTTTCTATGATGACACCATTTATCTCATCGTCAGTCTCATGGAGCAGGAACCGGTCGTGAGGGCATTCTCGATCAGGGAGGGAAAGATTGCGGAGGTTGCACTAAGCGTTAAAGGGGAAGAGTGATCCCGGGTCTTCAGTGCTTATCTCTTTCCCGTATCTCGACCCTCCGTATTTTTCCGCTTATCGTTTTCGGGAGTTCCGGGACGAATTCGATCACCCTGGGGTATTTGTAAGGAGCGGTCACTTTCTTCACATGCTCCTGCAGCTCCTTTATGAGATCTTCACCTGCTGCATACCCCTTGGTCAAAACCACCGTTGCCTTGACGATCTGCCCCCTGTCAGGGTCCGTTACACCCGTTACAGCGCATTCGAGGACGGTGGGGTGTTCGAGTAAGGCGCTTTCGACTTCGAAAGGCCCGATCCTGTACCCGGAACTCTTTATGACGTCGTCGGCCCTGCCGACGAACCAGTAGTAGCCGTCTTCATCCCGCCATGCCATATCCCCGGTGAAGTATATTCCGTTATGCCATACCTCTCGGGTGAGCTGCTCATCGCGATAGTATCCTCCATACATCCCGACCGGCTTTCTCTTGTCGGTTCGGAGGACTATCTGGCCCTCTTCACCTGCCTCGCACGGATTGCCGCTTTCGTCGATCAAATCTATGTCATAACCAGGAGATGGCCTGCCCATCGAGCCCGGTTTCGGCTCCGTCCAGGGAAACGTGCCGATCGCAACGGTCATCTCGGTCTGGCCGTAGCCCTCCCTGAGCTTGATTCCCGTTGCCTTGAGAAACTGGCTGTAGACCTCAGGATTGAGAGGTTCACCGGCGACAACGCAATGCTCCAATTTTTGGAGACGGTATATCGAGAGGTCTTCCTTAATGATGAACCGGTAAACCGTGGGAGGAGCGCAAAACGAAGTTACTTCGTACTTTACGAGTGCATCGAGGATGTTCTTGGCGCTGAACTTGTCAAAGTCGTAGACGAATACCGCTGTGCCGCAGATCCACTGTCCATAGAGCTTGCCCCATGCCGCCTTTGCCCAACCGGTGTCGGCAACGGTGAAGTGGAGGCCGTCTTCCCGCACGTTCTGCCAGTATTTTGCGGTAAGGATGTGCCCCAGGGGGTAGGTAAAATCATGCCGGACCATCTTCGGCATTCCCGTCGTGCCGGAAGTGAAATAGAGGAGGGAGATGTCGTCATTGCTTGCAGCATCGCTTCCGGCAGGTCTCACGAACGTTTCGGAGGCCTTTTCGATTCCTTCATCAAAGTCGAGCCATCCTTCGCGGCTGCCACCGACAAGGACCTTCTTCCGGAGGGACGGGGACTGCTTCTCCGATTCTTCCACATGTTCTATCACTTCAGGTTCCGCTACTGAGACGATCATTGTGACATCCGCCGCGTTATTCCTGTAGGTGATGTCCTTTGTCGTGAGGAGATGCGTCGCCGGTATGCCGATGGCGCCGAGTTTGTGAAGCGCGAGGAGGCAAAACCAGAATTCGTAACGCCTCTTCAGAATGAGCATGACGGGATCGCCCTTTCGAACTCCGCAGTCCCTGAAAAAATTCGCGGCCCTGTCGCTGAAGCCTTTCAATTGTCCGAAGGTGAAGATCGCCTCACCTCCCTTATCATCACACCATACCAGGGCGGTCTTGTGAGGCGAGAGGCGGGCGGTTTCGTCAACAACGTCATAGGAAAAATTAAAATCTTCGGGGACGTTCACCGCGAAGTTCCCCAGGAAATCCTCATAGGAACCGAAGTCTTCTCTCGTCATATAGTTTGTTTTCACGTGGGTGTCGGTCAGTCGCAGTCATGCGGGCCGCAACGACCCCTCCCCGCTGAGGGATTTATCGACCGCTCCTAGATTAAGATATTCTTGCGCGTATTGTCGCTATTTAATTTTGCTTCCTCTTTGGAGTAAAATATCAATTCCTGAGGCGATGACTACAGGCTTTGATATGACCCTTCTCAGGATACCGGACGGGAGGTGCGCATGGGATTCGTGAATGGCCTTAAGTGTCGGGAGTGCGGCAGGGAGTATCCTGTCGATCCCATCTATGTCTGCGAATTCTGTTTCGGTCCCCTGGAGGTGGTGTATGACTACAAGAAGATAAAGCGCGTCCTGACGAGAAAGAGCATCGAGAAGAGGGAAAAGAACCTCTGGCGTTACAGAGAACTTCTTCCGATTGACGGAGAGCCCCGGGTGGGTTTGAAATCCGGTTTTACTCCTCTCATCAAGGCCGACAACCTTGCGAAGGAACTCGGTATCAGGGAATTATATATAAAGGATGATACCGTGGCTCATCCGACCCTCTCTTTCAAGGACAGGGTCGTGGCGGTCGCCCTTACCAAGGCGAAGGAATTCGGTTTTGATACCGTGGCGTGTGCCTCGACGGGCAATCTTGCCCATTCCGTGGCCGCCCATGGCGCGAAGGCCGGTTTCAAGAGGTTTGTCTTCATACCGGCGTCCCTCGAACCGAGCAAGATCGTTGCTTCCCTCGTCTACGAACCGCACGTAGTGGCGGTCGATGGAAACTACGATGAGGTCAACCGGCTCTGCAGTGAGGTGGCGAACAAATACAACTGGGCCTTCGTGAATATCAACATCAGGCCTTTCTATGCCGAGGGGTCGAAGACGCAGGGATTCGAGATCATCGAGCAGTTGGGTTGGAAGGCCCCTGATAATGTGGTCGTGCCGTGCGCGAGCGGGTCGCTCCTCACGAAGATATCGAAGTCGTTCAAGGAATTTAAGGAGATTGGCGTCATCAAGGAGCTTGAGACGAAGGTGTATGCGGCGCAGGCGACGGGTTGTTCTCCCATAAGCAGGGCGATTAAAGAGGGAACGGATGCGATACGGCCGGTAAAGCCCGATACGATCGCCAAATCGCTCGCGATCGGCAACCCGGCGGATGGCTACTATGCGATGCATGTCGTAAAGGAAAGCGGTGGATTTGCCGAGGACGTGACGGACAGTGAAATTATCGAAGGGATCAAATTGCTCGCGAGGACTGAAGGCGTCTTCGCCGAAACGGCCGGCGGTGTTACCCTTGCGTGTACCCGTAAGCTCATTGACACAGGCAGGATTCAGAGAGACGAGGCGACGGTCATCTGCATCACCGGGAACGGTCTCAAGACGCAGGAAGCCCTGAACGGCCACACCGCATCGCCTCACTACATAAAACCGAACCTCGTTGCCTTTGAAGAGGTCCTGAAAAAAATCGAGTAGCTCCTGCCGGCATTTCGCCGCAAAGGGGGCCGATCTGTGAAGAAGGAGGGATGGCATGCCAGTAAAGGTAAGGATACCGACACCGCTACAGAGATTGACGCAGGGGAAAGAGGAAGTGGATGGGATTCCCGGAACGATCATGGATCTCATTCAAAACCTCGATAAGAAGTTCCCCGGCATCGGAGAGAGGATCTCCGAAGGAGGCAAGGTCCGGAGATTCGTGAATATCTATGTGAATGAGGAGGACATACGGTTCCTCAAGGCGGAGAATACTCCCGTCAAGGAGGGTGATGAAGTTTCGATAGTCCCGGCCATCGCCGGCGGAAGAGATTGATTGATTCTCTCGTCGCCCGTCAGCAACGGATGATGTTCGCGATTGTTCAAAGGAGGATGTATGAAGAAACGTATTAAGTTGACCTTCCCGCAGCATCTTGTCAAAGAGCCCGTCATCTTCACCATGGCGAAGAAATTCGACGTGATGCCGAACATCAGGAGGGCAAGGGTTACCGAGACAGTCGGCGAGATGGTCCTCGAGCTTGAAGGAGCGGAGGAAAATCTGAAAAAGGGCGTTCAGTATCTCAAGGAGCAGGGAGTGGATGTGGAACTCGTAGAAGGCGACATCGTGGAGTGAGATCGTATTGGGCGGCATGATAGA
Source organism: Thermodesulfovibrionales bacterium (assembly GCA_035622735.1). Taxonomy (NCBI): domain Bacteria; kingdom Pseudomonadati; phylum Nitrospirota; class Thermodesulfovibrionia; order Thermodesulfovibrionales; species Thermodesulfovibrionales bacterium. The sequence goes on from DASPUT010000047.1 coordinate 7,685, forward strand.
GAACCCTACGGAGTTCCTGCCTTTTTTGAGAAGAAGCGTGAAGGTCAGAGGTGAAGTGGAAGAGGTTTCGGAGGTTTTGGAAGGGACACTATGAAGTATATTGTCATCATCGGCGACGGAATGGCGGACAGGCCGCTGAAGGAACTCGACGGGAAAACACCTCTCCAAAAGGCGCTTACCCCGAACATGGACAGACTCGCAAGGGAGGGCGTCATCGGATCGGTGAGGACGATCCCACGGGGAATGCATCCGGGCTCCGACGTCGCCAACCTGAGCATCCTTGGTTACGATCCCCGGCTATTTTATAGCGGCAGGGCTCCCCTTGAGGCCGCGAGCATGGGGGTGGAACTGGACGAAGGAGATGTGGCTTACCGCTGCAACCTCGTCACCCTGAAGTATGATAAGCAGATGAGACGGGCGATCATGGAGGATTACAGCAGCGGCCATATATCGACAGGTGAAGCTGCCATCCTCATGGAGGAGATCAACAGGGGACTCGGGACAGAGACGATCAGATTCTATCCCGGCGTCAGTTACCGGCATCTCATGGTCTGGCGGAACGGGGCACTCGATCTCGAATGCGTCCCTCCCCATGACATCCTTGGAAAAGAGATAGCCGAGTACCTTCCAACGGGTGAGGGTGAGGGAGTCATCAGGGATATCATGATGCGCTCCGTCGGGCTCCTCGCCGGCCATCCGGTCAACAGGAAGCGGACGGAAGAGGGAAAGAAGCCTGCCACCAGCATATGGCTCTGGGGACAGGGAAGGAAGCCGAAGATGCCTACGTTCAGAGAGAAGTACTCCCTCGACGGGGCCCTCGTATCGGCCGTCGATCTCACGAAGGGACTCGGCGTTTGTGCCGGATTTGAGATCCTCGAAGTGCCGGGTGTTACCGGGTATATCGACACAAACTATACCGGAAAGGCAGAGTATTCTCTCAATGCTCTCGAGAAGGTGGATTTTGTCTATATTCATGTCGAGGCCCCTGACGAGGCCGGCCATTCCGGGAATTGGAAGGACAAAATCAGGGCGATCGAAGACTTTGACTCCCTTGTGGTCGGTGCGGTCGTCAAGGGAGCGGAGGTGTTCGGCGAATACCGCGTATTGTTGATGCCCGACCATCCGACACCGATAGAGGCGAGAACACATACCGACGAGCCTGTTCCCTTTGTCATCTATGACAGCCGGACGAAGAGGGTAAACGAAGGGGCTATGTTCGACGAATTCCTCAGAGACCGGAAAGAGGCGATGGTGGTCGAGGAGGGCTATAAACTCATGGACTACTTCATAAAGGGAGAGTAGAAATCCCTTCCTTTTCACTCGGCCCGGTTGGGACCGTTTCTCATCGAGAATGCCTTCGCCGTAATTGACAATATCGTGGGGAATAAGGTATCTTTAACCATTCGCGGGGTGGAGCAGCCTGGTAGCTCGTCGGGCTCATAACCCGAAGGTCAGAGGTTCAAATCCTCTCCCCGCCACCAATAAGGACAAGGGTTTGCAGAGATGCAAGCCCTTTTTCTTTTGCTGTCGTCATTCTACAGAGACAGGTGCCCATAGATAGTCTCTTTCCTTTTTTTGTGTCAGCCTTCTTTGTTGTCTTCTCTGCTCTAGTAACTTCACCAAACAGACGAGTTTTACTACTCCGGGATTCTTGCCTGCAATCATGCATCGACACGACAGTTCCAGGATAACTGGAAACCGGCTCCCTTGTTGATTCATAGGCGTAAGGGTACGCGCGATCTAAAGAACTAATATGTTCATTTCAAGCGGCATTCAAAAAAGGGGAACGATCTTCCTTCTTTGCAGAGATGCCGCCAACCGCCCATACAACCGAGTGATTCCTCAGGAACGGGGAAGGAGCCGATTGATGTCGCTTCATCGCCAATTCTCTTTACCAACTCCTATGGCGATAATAATAGCCATATTCGTGCGGGTAACCGTAGTCATAGTAATAGTATCGGTAATATCGATGGCCACCGTAATACCCATCGGGCGCGACTTCAACCGCACAGCCGCAAAGGGCAAATAACATGCTGATAACAAAAATTATGGTACGCCATTTTCTCGTGGTTTCCTCCGGTTGGTTATTTGCCGCCTTCTTTCAGCTTCATC
>DASPUT010000048.1 GCA_035622735.1 Thermodesulfovibrionales bacterium
GGTGCGGCAGTTAACCTGTGCACCGACTGGCACTTTTAACCATGATGTTGATTGGAACACTGCCTCACCCAGAAAAATAAGAGTTGCCGGCATTCTTTACTGCCCGGGTCGTGAGCCATCATCGGACTGGCGTAAGAACCATGGGAATTGTTAAACAACGAAGTGGACTCGGCACGGAACCGAAGGTTTTCTGGTCCGCCATACAGCGGAAGGGCTCTCTTAAGGGAACAATCTCTGAGTGTAGCCTCGATCCTGATGGGTGTCTGGCACAGTGAAGACTGCAGCCGAAGCCCAATGAAAAAACGGCATAGGTAAGAGCGTCGGCAGCTCATAAAAAGGGAGAAGTAACAATGCTTCTCGATAAGATACGTTTTCCTCTTGACTGGTGTCCGCTAAATGGGTGTCGGTGAAGGCAATAGAAAGTCTTCCCTCATTGCAGTCTCATTCCAGGGTGAAGGCTCGCAACAGGAGGGCACCCGCCTTCTCGACAGCGTATTTTTCCGGATCTCTGTGCGACGAGCGACTTCTTCTCAGGGTCCCGCCAGCGCATTGACAGGTCTTGATCCGAAGCCCTATATTTGATTGCGTAAAGGACCTATGAGGAGGCAACGGGCGGTGAAATGATTAACTCTCTCTACATCCACATCCCCTTCTGTATCAGGAAATGCATCTACTGCGATTTCTTCTCCGTACCCTTTGACGAGACCCTCGCCCTCGACTATATGAACGCGGTTCTTCGCGAACTCGCACTGAGAAGAGATATCGCGGGCGAATTGAAAACGATCTATATAGGCGGCGGCACCCCAACCGTATTACCCACACAGTCCCTCATGCGGTTGCTGGGGACGTTGAAAGACTCCTATACGATATCCCGTGATGCTGAAATTACCCTTGAGGTCAATCCCGGGACGATTGACGGAGAGAAGGCTCAGATGCTCTCGGGGAGCGGTATCAATCGGTGCAGCATCGGCGTCCAGTCGTTCGACGATGGGGAACTGAAGTTGCTCGGGAGGATTCACAATGTTGCGGATATCGTGAACGCCGTGGAGGCAGTCAGGAACTCGGGTATCGGGAACCTCTCCCTCGACCTTATCTATGGCATACCGGGGCAGATAGAGGACCGCTGGGAGCGCAATCTGGCAAAGGCTATAGAACTCGTCCCCGAGCATATCTCGGCTTACGAACTCACTCCTGAGAAGGGTACGGAACTCTTCGAACTGTTCAGAGAGAAAAAGCTCATGAAAGCCCCTGAAGAGACCGTCATCGCCATGTACTACCATACGATCGATAGATTGCGAGACGCGGGTTACCGGCACTACGAAATCTCCAACTTTGCGAAGGAGGGCTTCTCCTGCAGGCATAATCTCAACTACTGGAATAGAGGGGAGTATATCGGAATCGGCGCGGGAGCCCATAGTTTCATCAGGGATAAGAGGATGAAGAATCTGAGCGACATCGGAAGGTATATAGAGAAGCTCGGTGACGATGATCTCGCCATAGAGGAGACGGTAGAGCTTTCGTGCGAGGAAGCGATAAAAGAGTTTATCTTCCTCGGCCTGAGAAAGGCCGAAGGACTCGACATCAGGGAATTCAGGCAGGACCTCGGAATAGATATCCTAGAGGTTTCGGCCGGGCTGATCGCCGACGGACTCCTTGAGTCTGACGGAGACCGGCTCAGGCTCACGCGAAGTGGAATAGTTGTTTCGAACACGGTAATAGCGAAACTCTTCGAAGAACTGGAAAGACGGTAACTTCCGGCTCCGGGAATATCTGATACAATGTGATTATGAGTTCCTGCGGCGTCGGTTTTGTCTGCGACATAAGAGGCGCGAAGAGCCATGATATTGTCTCCTGGGGTATTGAAGCTGTCAAGAACCTCACCCACAGGGGCGCTGTCGGCGCGGACGGCAAGACCGGAGACGGCGCAGGAGTCCTCTTCGAGATACCGAGGAAATTCTTTCTCAATGAGATAGAGAGACAAACGTTCACCCTCTCCCACGGCAGTAACCTTGCCGTGGCGGTCTTCTTTCTCAAGAAACGCGTAGAGCCAGAAATAGAGGAAGTCCTCCGCAAACACCATCTCAGGCCGGTCGGCTGGAGGGACGTTCCGACTGATGACAGTGCCCTCGGGGAATCTGCCTGTGCGACAAAACCTGCCATCCGACATCTCTTCATCGATACTCACGGGATCGATCCCGGGAATACCGAAATCAGGCTTTATCTCGCGAGAAGGGCGATCGAAAAGAGGTTTGAGAGAGACGTCTATATCCCGTCGATGTCTGCGAAGACCATTGTCTACAAAGGTCTCCTCGTAGCGCCCCAACTCGACCGCTTCTATCCGGATCTCAAGAATAAGGATTTTGAGTCCGCCTTCTCGATCTTTCACCAGAGGTTCTCTACAAATACCCTCCCCGATTGGACCCTCGCGCAGCCCTTACGCGTCCTCGCTCACAACGGAGAGATAAATACCATTCAGGGAAACAGGAACTGGATGGCTGCCATCGAGCATGAGGTCATTCACGAGATATTCGGGGATGCGGGCAGCTCGATCAGACCTCTCGTATCCAACGAGGAGAGTGACTCAGCTTCTCTCGACAGGATCATCGAACTCCTCATGCTTGCGGGCTATTCGCCTGAGCAGGCCCTCATGCTCTGCATCCCTCCGGCATGGGAGAACTTGGATTTTTCTGACGAGGAAAAGGCCTTGTTCGAATACCAGTCCCTCCGGATGAAACCCTGGGACGGTCCGGCAGCG
>DASPUT010000049.1 GCA_035622735.1 Thermodesulfovibrionales bacterium
ACTTCCGGGTCGTCATCCTTGAGCAGGCCGAGAAGGGACGTCAGGGCCCTCGCCCCGAGAGCCGTAAAAAACTCCATAGCCGCATTTCTCCGGGCCGCATCCTCATGGTCTCTCAAGGCCTCTTCAAGAAAGGGGAGATACGCCTTTTCAGGGTAGGCAAGAAGAGACTTTATCGCATCATTTCTTGCCCACCAATCAGCACTGCTCAATCCTTTCAGTAGGCCTTGAATCTCCTCCATATCCGTTGCCTCACGCCTGTCTTCTCGGGGTAGTAGAACCATGGCTGATCGCGCAGTCTGTGCCGGACGTTCTCAGGCAGCTGCCAATACCTCCTTTTTCTCAGGCTTGTCTCCGTTGGAATCTATCTTGAACCTGCTCACCGACTGCTGGAGGTATTCGACTTGTGAAAGCGTGTCTTCGGACGCGCCCTTCATGTCGGTAGAAAGTCTGAGATTCTCTGAAGCGATGTGGCTCATGCCCTCCATCGCCTTCACCACCGTGTCTCCTCCCACCCGCTGTTCTGCCGCTGCACCCGCCACGTCCTGCGTCATGCCCCTCATCATCTCGATGGACTCGACGATCTGCCTTGCGCCCCTCACCTGCTCCTTCACCGCTGTGTTCACCTCATGCACCACGGTCTTCATCCTTTCGAGGGCTTCCCGTATCTGGTTGCCTCCTATCGCTTGTTCCTTCGTCGCGACATTCACTTCCTGCACCTGGCTGTTCATTTTTTCGAGGGTGCTCCGTATCGATCCCGTGCCGTCAGCCTGTATCTTCACCACGGCGGCAACGTCTCCCGATGCCGAATTCATATCAACGATATAATTCATCACCTGTCCTGTCGCCTTGCTCAACTCCCCGGCTGACCTCGCGATTCCCTCCATGATCCTGGAGGTCTCCTTCACCGCTTCTATGATGCTGTTGAAGGCATCCCGGCTGCTCGATGCCAACGCCATGCCCCCCTTGCCTTCACGGTATGTCTCCTCCGTCGCCTTTACCGCGGTGGCCGTCTCACCCTGCACCTGCCTAATCACCGCTCCGATCTCCTTCGTCGCCTCCATGGACCGCTCCGCGAGCTTCCGTATCTCATCGGCCACGACCGCGAATCCCCTCCCCGCGTCTCCTGCACGCGCCGCCTCAATGGCCGCGTTCAGCGCCAGCAGGTTCGTCTGGTCCGCGATTTCATTGATCACCTCTACGATGCTCCCGACCTCCTCGGACCTCTTTCCGAGGTTCTCGATGATCCCCATCGTCTTTTCCGTGGTCTTCCCTATGTTCTGGAGGCTCTCGATGCTCTGGTAAATCCCCTTGCCCCCTTGCTCCGCATCCTGGTAGGCTGCCTGGCTCAGCCGGTTCGCTTCCCCTATCTTGCCGGCCACTTCCTGCACCGTCCGCATCATCTCTTCTATCGTCCCCGAGCTCTCCGTTACCATATGCTTCAGCGACTCTGTGCCCTTGGATATCTGCTCGACGGACGATAAGAGATTCTCCACCGTCGCTGAGGTCTCATTCACCGAATCGGTCATTGATGTTGTATTCTTCGATGATTGCTCCATCGAATTTATCATCTGCTCGATTGTCGCCGAGGTCTCTCCCACCGAGGCCGCCATGACATCCGCATTCTTTCCCACCTGCTCGATAGATGCAGCCATCTCATTGATCGTCGCCGAAGTCTCATCCACATTGGTCGCCAATGATTCGGTGTTCTTCGCAACCTGCGCGATTGACGCCGCCATCTCTTCCATGCTCGCAAGGGTCTGCTCTGCGGACGCCGCCGTGGTGGATGCACCCTGCATCACCTGCTTCGAACTCGTCGTGATCTGGTTCGTCGCGGAGGCCGTCTTTAGGGTAGTCCCCCGAATGGTCGTGACAAGTCCGTGTATATTCTCGAGAAAGAGATTGAGGCTCTTCCCCATTTCCCCGATTTCGTCTTTGGAAGAGATCTCGACTCTCTTCGTGAGGTCCCCCTCTCCTGCGGCTATCTCCTTGAGTTTTTCCGTCAGTTTCTTGATGGGAGATACGACGAGGCCTTTCATGAATACCGTCATGGCAGCAGAGAGTATCACTGCCAGAATGAACCCTGTCAGGAAGGCGGCCATCACTTTTGTGAAACTGCTCGAGGCACGCTGATAACTCTCTTCGCTGAGCTTCTTCTCGTAAGCCACGAGTGAGTCAAGCTCCTTATTGAGAGCGAGAAACTTATCGTCCGCGACCTGCATGTACATCGTCGCGAATTCCGTCACCGACCCGCTCAGGTCAATGGTCGCCTGTGCCGAGTCCTTATACTCTCCGAGAGAAGAGAGGAGGCCCTCAAAGATCTTCTTCTCTTCGGGGAGCGTCTTCGGAGAGGTGATTTTGTCCTGAATCGCTTTGGTCGTCTGGTTCATTACGGCGACCTGTTCCTTGGCGAGGGCATCCACTTTTTCGACAGCATATCGCGCGTCGATCCAACCGATTATCTTGTAGATGTTTGCGTGGACATTCGCAAGGTCCTTTGAGATCTGCGCGGCAGCCTGATAGGTGCTGAAGCGATTCTTATAGATGTCCGTCAATTCCCCTTGTTGGCTGTGGAAAACGCGGTATGATATGACTCCGAAAAGGATCAGGAAGACCATGATGGCCGCGGGAGCCACAAGAAATTTTCTTGCGATGCTCATATTCATGAAATAGTGTTTCATAACGCCTCCTCTCGTGAATTACGGGCCGGGGCGATCGCCCCGGCCATGGATCCGCTACGACTTATAGACGCCGCAGCCAACGAGGATATCCTCGAACTTCTCTATATACGCGGTCTTGTGCTCTATCTGTTTCGTTACGGGATTCGGAAATTTGTAATCCTGCCATCCCTGCCCCTTGCTCTTCGCGATGCCGATCCTCTCCTTCACATATTCCTTGCCGTCCGGATCCTTCATATTGATGAGGTCTTTCCCCACCATCTTCGCGTTCGCACCGTGGGCCAGACATTTTCCGTTAAAGTCATACACAAAAACATAGAGGTCCCCCTCTACAAATTTCCCGTTTGGATTACTGATTTCAGCGAAGGCCTTCTCTCTTCCGTTCGCCTTGATGTATTCGATCGCCTTCTTCACCATCGCTTCTGCCTGAGCCTTGGTTCCTTTTTTTTCAGCACTTTTTTCCGCCGCGAATGCGAGACTCGTCAAAAACATGGTCACCATGAGACACGCCACTGCTCTCTTCAGTTTCATTTTGTTGCCTCCTTTTCTTTTTTTCCCCCCGCAAAGCGGGACATTGTCTACCGGTTCCTCCGGTGGTATTTCTCAGCCATGTATCTTCTCTTCCTTCCCTTCTCCCTGGGGCATCTCTATATTCTCCCTTCTGATGATTCTTTCCAGGTCTATCAATATCACAAGCCCGTTCCGCAGCTTGCATACCCCGGTGATATAATCGCAGTCTGCTTCGAGGACTTCTTCTGGAGCCCTATCCACCACATCGGGAGAGACCTTGATGACATGGGAAACCGCATCCACGAGAAGTCCTATGGTTTTGCTGCCTGCCTCCACCACGACGATTCTCGATTCGATCGAAAGATCCTTTTCAGGCAATTTGAGCCGTTTCCGCAGATTCAGTACCGGTAAGACCCGACCCCTGAGGTTGATTACCCCCTCCATATAGGGAAGAGAATTCGGCACCCTCGTAACGTTCCCCACTCTGATGATCTCCTGAACCTGACTGATGGAAACGCCATACTGCTCCCCTATCGTGAACGTCACGAGTTGGAGTTCATCGTGTTCGTCCCCTATGCCTTCCAGAACGTCTTCCGCGAGTCCTGATGCCGGTAACGATAGCTTAGCCATTTCTTGTCACCTCTCTCTTCTTGTAGATGGACATGATGTCCACGATGAGTACGATCCTTCCGTCACCCAGGATCGACGCGCCTGCGATCCCGTAAGATTTTCCGAGTGTGTCATCGATGGGTTTAATCACAATGTCCTGCTGCCCCCTGAGGCGGTCTACGGCTACTGCAAGGCGTTTGTCCGCCTTGCCCACGATTACGAGATAGAATTGCTTCCTCCTTTCGGCGTTGAGTCCGAGAAAATCATTGAGCCTCACAACAGGCAGCACCATTTCCCTGAAGCGGATAACCTCTCGGTTGTTGATGAGATGGATGTCCTCTTCCGCGGCCTTGAGGCTTTCATCAACGGCACTCATGGGGAGGGCATACACCTCTCCTTCGGCCTCAACCATCAAAGCGGGGATTATGGCGAGGCTGAGAGGGAGCTTTATGATGAAGGTAGTCCCCTTTCCCGGCGTGCCCTCGATGTCCACATATCCGTTCAGCCTTACGATGTTCCTGCTGACCACGTCAAGACCGACGCCCCTCCCTGAGACATCGGTTGCCTCTTGCTTGGTCGTAAACCCATAGGAGAAGATGAGATCAATCGCGGTATCCCTGTCAAAGGGGGTTTCTTCGGTGATCAATCCGTCTTTTACTGCCAGTTCCCTGATCCTGCCGAAATCGATTCCGCGTCCGTCATCCTTGACCTTGATGATCACATAATTTGATTCCTGAAATGCGCAGAGAGTGATCTTTCCTTCCCGGCTTTTCCCCCCGGCAACTCTCGTTTCGGGAGACTCGACGCCGTGATCGATGGCATTCCTGATCATGTGGAGCAGCGGTTCCTCCAGGGCATCTATCACTGTTTTGTCTATCTCGGTCTCTTCTCCCTCGAAGATCAGCTTAATCTCTTTGCCCATGGATTTCGAGAGGTCCCGTACCAGCCTCCGAAATTTATGGAAGACATGCCTCACCGGAAGCATCCTTGCCTTCATGATCCCCTCCTGCAGCCCCGATATAGTCTTCCCCATGAGCTCAAGGGCGCCCTCCAGTTCGTTTCCCAAGGATTTCGTGCTGACTTCCGCCCTCGTCCTTTCCCCTATCTGGTTCAGCCTCGTCTTGAAGATCACCAACTCTCCCACGAGATTGAGCAGGTCATCGAGCCTCTTGAAATCTACCTTCATGGTATTTGTCTTTGTCCCGAGGTAAGACGCGAGTTCCATTTCCTGTTTTATTGACCTGCCATCAGAACCTTCCGGAGACTCTGCGATGTCTCCGGCCTTTTCGGAAAGGTCCGTAACGATCATCCCTTCCGTCCCTATCTCCTGGAGGACAGTCCGAATCAGGTTGGCGCTGTCGAAAAGGTGGTCGATCACCCTGTCGAGATCGGCCTCGTTATCGAGCACCTTTTTCAGGACTTCCTCAACCCTATGGAGAAAGCCCTTCAGGGAGTCGAAGCCCATCATGCCGGAGTTCCCCTTCAGCGTATGGAGGGTACCGAGCAGATTCAGGACCACCTCTCTGCTGTAGCCGTTCCTTTCCAGTGATAGGAGTGCTCCGTCAAAGGCGTCGAGATGCCCGTTTGCATCGTCGAGGTAGTCCTGTATAAGCTCTCTATAATCCATGAGAACCGCGTGGTAAGATAATGAATTCCCTCATCATCTTATTGCTGTCAGCAGGGGAGACTTTTTCGCGAGTACTTTTTCTATGAGACCAAAGAGGTCCTCGGACCTGAAGGGTTTCACGACATAACCCCATGCACCAAGCTTCATCGCCCTTATCGTGTCTTCTTCCTTTCCCTCGGTACTGATGACGATTATGGGTACATTACGCAGTACGCTGCTTCCATTCAGCTTTTCGAGGAACTGGATGCCGTTCATGATCGGCATATTGATATCAAGGAGGATGAGATCAAAATCGTTCTCCTTCGAGAGGATCTCGAGACCCTCGAGTCCGTTCATCGCATCCACGAGCCTGAGATCCTTGAATCTCATCAGTATCAGTCGGTACATCTGATGTATCAGCTTGGAATCGTCCACAATCAAGACCTTCTTCAAGGAAGACATCATATCACTCCCTCCCCTTTTTGCTTCGCCACCGGAATGCCGAGGCTTCCGACTGTCTCTAAAATATCGTCCATATCTATCGGCTTTTCATAATAGTAGTAGGCTCCTCTCCGGTAAGCAGCGTCCCTGATATGATCGGAACCATAGGCGGTCATGGTTATCACGGCTGTGCCGGGGCTCGTCCTCATTATGTAGCTCAGGAGTTCGAGGCCTTCAACTCCGTAAACGCCGCTCAGCCTGATATCGGCGATGACGAGGTCGAAGGCGTATCTGCTGATCGCCTCTTCGGCCTCTTCGAGCCTGCTGCAGGTTATAACGACAACCTCATCGCTGCTTAAGAGGTGCGAGAGACTGAGAAGGATTGATGCCTCGTCGTCAACGATAAGAATTTTTTTCATTCCGGTGCCTCCTGCTTCTCTTTCCAGGTTTTGTAATCAAGGTGAAGGTTCATAGACCCTTTCACGTTTCCCTGGGGATCTTCATGAGCAAGACCGATGCCAGTCTAATAAAATGAGGGGGATAAGAGCGGTATTCTGGAGAAGGCATTGATACAGGGTATTTTTTTGTCGATGATGGTTGCCGCTCCGTGAGAGAGCTCAGACGATGAACGGCGGTCGAAAATCGGTCGGTACGACCGGAAATCAGTCGGCGGCGATACCGAACTTCTTTATCTTCTCATTGAGGGTCGAGCGGGAAATGCCGAGCAACCCTGCTGCCTTCGATCTGTTCTGAGATACCGCCGCAAGGACTTTCTTGATATGCAGTCGCTCAACATCCTCAAGTTGAAAGAGAACGGCCTCGTCTTCGGTACCGGCCGCAGGCAGGAGCAGGTGCTGCGCTCCGATCATCTGCCCCTGACAGAGAATGATCGCCCTTTCGAGCACGTTTCGCAACTCCCGGATGTTGCCGGGCCATCGGTAAGCGCAGAGGGCTTCCAGTGCGTCTTTATCGAGGGAGTTGATCTTCTTGTTCATGTTTTCCGCATAGTCCGCGAGAAAAAATTCCGCGAGCATGGGGATATCTTCAGCCCTGTCCCTGAGAGGAGGGACCTTTACCGGCACCACATTTAACCGGTAATAGAGGTCTTCCCTGAAGGAGCCGTTCTTTACGCATTCAGCGAGATCCTTGTTCGTGGCGGCAATAAACCGTATATCTGTCTTCATCTCCCTCGTGCCCCCGACCCGGCGGAAGGCTCTCGCTTCGATGACCCGGAGAAGCTTTGCCTGGAGAGAAAGGGGCATCTCCCCTATTTCATCGAGGAAGACCGTGCCCCCGTCAGCTATCTCAAAGAGCCCCTTCTTTGTCGTCTTTGCATCGGTGAACGCACCCGCCTCGTATCCGAAGAGCTCGCTCTCGAAGATATTCTCGGGGATGGAAGCGCAGTTTATGTCAACAAAAGGTTTATCGGCCCTCTTGCTGAGCAGATGGATATTCCTCGCCACAAGTTCCTTGCCCGTTCCGGTCTCTCCCTCAATGAGGACTATCGTTGACTCATTTTCGGCCATGAGATTGATGATGTGGATGAGTCCCTGCAGTTGCCTGGACCTTCCCACTATCGGATAGGGGGACTTCTTCGAAAGAGAGGCCTCCCGCCTGAGATGTTTTATCTGCAGATTTCTTTCGACGATGATCGAGAGTTCATCGAGATCGACGGGTTTCTGAAAATAGTGTTCGGCCCCGATTTTTACGGCCTCCACGGCCTCCTGAATCTCGCCGAAGCCAGTCATGACGATGACAACCAAATCAGGATGAACGGCCTTCAGTTCTTTCAGGATTGTCATGCCGTACAGGTCCGGGAGATGAAGGTCCAGAAGAACGATATCCGGTAGCTCCTTAAGGGCGGTCTCCAGCCCTCCCTTGCCCGTGTAGGAGTTCATGAAGTCGTACCCTTTCTTTTCGAAGAGGGTCTTAAGCGCGAGGGTTATTCCTTCTTCATCGTCAATGAGCAGCAGGCTTGCCATCTCGGTTCAGTATCACAAATATCGGAGGAGATGTCAATCGCCTCACACTTCACCAAGTCCGTGCGCATGGAGAGGCGAAAATCATCAGGACTGATTCATCCGCTCCTCGGTCCCGCCCCCTTGGATGACCGTCGTAGCCGTCTCCCTGTCTTCGGCCCTGACAAGGATCCTGATCTCCCCTATCTTGCCGATATTGACGGGATAGGGGCTCACCTTTGACGACCGTACGACAACGGGTATGCCCCCGCTTTCGAGGAGGTCTTTAATCATCTCCGCCTCGAGGGGATCATACGTGAGAAAGACTTCGGTCCATTCTTCATGCATTTCTGTCATAGGCTTCACCTCCTTGCAATCTCGTGACGTTCAATGCGGCCTCCTCAGGAACAGGGTGAGCAGAATCGCCGTTCCGGCTAGTGCAGCCGCCATGAAAAAACTGCCCGAAAAGCTCCCTGTCCTCTCGGCGAGGAGCCCGGCTATCGCGGGGCCGGCTATCTGGCCGAAACCGAAAATGAAAGTCACGAACCCGAACGCCTGTCCCGCCTTTGCCGCTCCGACATAGTCTCCGACCGCCGCCGCCATGATGGAGGGTATACTCCAGGCGACGATGCCATAGAAGCCGATCGAAAGGTAGAGGAACAGACCCGGCAGCCCCGAAGCGACGAGGATATAAGAGATCATCTGGAGGAAGAAGACGAGGATGAGGCCGGCTTTTCTTCCGAGTCTGTCAGAGAGGGTGCCGAAGACAGGACCCGAAAAGAGACTGAGAAAGCCTACCCACGACCAGAAGTTGCCGGCAGCCGATTCCGAGAACCCTCTTTCCTTGACGAGGGTAGTGACGATAAAGGTTGCGTAGATGACATAGGTGTAACCGAAGAGAAAGTATATCGATCCGAGGTGGTAGATGACGCCTCTCCGGTAAACGCTCGTCTTCATTTTGTCGATGAGTGCGGCATAGAAAGGAGAGGTGTCGTCGCTCCCGATGGGCAGCAGCCCCTTCTCCTGAGGGTCATTACGGATGAGGAAAAAACCGATGCCGGCGATGATCATGACGAAGAAGCCGAGCACGAGCCAACTCGCCCTCCAGCCCTCGGGACCGGCTATGGTGTTGATGAACGGTATGAGCTTTCCGGAGATGACGATCGCAAAGCCGCTTCCTATCACAATGAATCCTGCCGCCTTCCCTCTCTTCGTAGATACAAACCAATGCGAGACGAGCCCCATCACAGGGACGTTCGTCGCCCCGCTCCCTATTCCGGTCAAGAAATAGAGAACGAGTACCGAACCGAAACTTCGTGCCTGACTCATGAGCATCATCGAAGTACCTGCAAGGAGCAGGGCGAAGAAGATGAGTTTCCTCGCCCCTATCCTCATGGCCCAGAATCCGCTGATGAGAACAGAGATGAGGTAGCCGACGAAATTTATTGTGCTGATGAAACCCATTTGCGAGTAACTCAGCCCGAGGGTGGATGCCATGGACGGGAGCAGCATACCGAGGGCAAAACGTCCGAAACCGAGACAGGCGAGAATGCAGAGGGTTCCCGTAAAGACGATGACCCAGCCGTAATGGAGGGAAGGTTTCTCAGACCCGTTCTTCACTCTGAAAAAACTATACCATTTCTCCGCCGAAATGAAAAAGGGATGGGGCCCGAGGCGCGGACGCGCTTAGGCTCCATCCTCATGCAGGGATTCCGGGTCTCAAGGGGCAGCAGATTACGGTTTCTAAAATTTTTTTTGTTATGTATAATGAGTAGTTAGAAACGGTGTATGGGTAACGGCGTCATTAAATCGAGATATTCCAGGACACTGCCTGTTATAAACCTCTTTATAGGGCTGCTCCTTTTCCTTTTCATCCTTGTCCTTGGGCGGGACATCTTCAGTGCGGGATACAAGAAGATCGAAAAAGCCCCGCCGCCCCGTCCTCTTGAGCAGAGGACCTTCAAGAAGAGAGGCATTCAGGATTATGGGGTGATACTGAAGAACAATCCCTTCGGCATGTCCCCTGCTCCGCTGACGAACCTCTCTCTTTCCCAGGGAGGAACCCAGTCCCGCTCAGATATCACCCTCATCGGAACTGTTTCAGGCGCTCAGAAAGAGAGCTTCGCCATCTTCTCATACAGCAGCGGGAGGCAGGAGATGTACAGAGTGGGAGAAACGCTTCCCGGGATAGGGAAACTCTCGCAGGTCGGGAAAGATAAGGTCTCGATAGACGGAGGCGGCCGGCTCTTCGATATCCCCTTAGCGGATATCATAAAGATAACCGAGGTCAGACCGGCCGAAGGGGAGACCCGTCCTCCTGCCTTTGTGAGGAGTATCGGTGAGGGAAGCTATATCGTCGACCAGAAGAAGGTCCAGCAGGCGATAGAAAATCCGAACCAGCTCATGACGGATGCGCGGCTCCAGCCGAATTTCGCGAACGGAAAGCAGGAGGGCTATACGCTCAGGGAAGTGAGGGGCGGAGGCATATACCAGAGCCTCGGAATGCAGAACGGGGATGTTCTTTTGCGGATTAATGACTATAATATCTCGAATCCTGAAAACGCGTTGCAGGCATTTACGGCCCTGAAGGGTATGGACAGAATACAGCTCGACATTCTGAGGAATGGTGCGAAGATGACTCTGACCTATCAAATACGATGAAAAGTGAGGGTTGGCAGAAATGAAGAAAAGGAGAAGGCTCTCTTTTGCCCTGACACCCTTTCTGTTCTTTTCACTCTTCCTTCATCCGTTATCGGGCCTCTGCACTCCCTCCTTTGCCGAGCAGAAGGAAGAACCCTCCCGGGACCAGAAGGTGACCTTCAACTTCGTCGATGTCGACCTGCCCGTGATAGCGAAATTCATAAGCGAGATCACGAAAAAGAACTTTCTCTTCGACGAGCGGGTCAAGGGAAAGATCACGATTATCGCGCCGTCGAAGCTGAGCATCGGTGACGCCTATAACCTCTTCACCTCGGTCCTCGAACTGAAAGGGTTTACCGTCGTCCCCTCAGGGGTCAATGTCTACAAGATCATCCCGGCGGGAGAAGCGAAGCAGAGGGGATTGAGAATCGAATCCGAAAAGCGGGCGGTCAATGAGAGTTACATAGCGCGGCTCATCCCCCTGAAGTATATATCCGCTGACGACGCACTGCGTTTCGTCCAGCCCATCATATCCAAAGACGGATATGCCTCGGCATTCGGACCGGGCAATCTCCTCCTCGTGATAGATTCGGGTCTGAACGTCGAAAAGGTGGTCTCTCTCATCGACAGCATAGACCAGCCGTCTGTGATGGAACGGCCTGACATCGTCTTCCTCAGGTATTCGAGCGCCGATGCGGTCGCGAAGATGCTGACCGACGGCATGGCGAAAAGGTCTAAGGCAGCGGTACCCCAGCCCGGTGCCGTTGAAGAGGCGAAGGCCGTTGCCGACTCGCGGTTGAACGCCGTTATCCTCTTCGGAGACAAAGGGACACGGGAATCGATGAAGGCCCTCATCGCGCTCCTCGATGTCCCCTCTGCGGACGCCCAGGGACGGATAAACGTCTACTTCCTTGAGAACGCCGATGCAACCGACCTCGCAAAGGTCCTCGACAGCATCATCAGAGGGGCACAGCCTCAGCGCCAGGCAGCAGCACCAGGCGCCCCACCGGTGACGCCCTTTGAGGCAGTGGGCGGGATAACCATCACCGCCGACAAGGCTTCAAATTCCCTGATCGTTGTCGCATCGCCTGCCGATTATCAGAATCTCCTTCAGGTCATCAGGCAGCTCGATAAGAGGAGGCGACAGGTTTACGTGGAGGCGATGATCATCGAGGCAACAACGGATAAACTGAGGGACCTTGGGGTAAAATGGAGGGCGGCGGCCACGAAAAACGGAGAGCCCGTTGCGATAGGGGGCTTCGGAAGTATAGACCAGGCGGCCATTCAGGGTATCATACAGGGGCTTCAGGGCGCTACCCTCGGCGGACTGGGGAACTTCCTCAAGGTCCCGGTAACCACGACTGACCCGACGACGGGCCAACCGACCACGACGACGCTCTCGATTCCCGGGTTCGCAGTCCTCTTCACTTTGAACGAGTTCAAGGATATCGTGAACGTCCTTTCGACCCCCCAGATACTCACCTCCGACAACAAGGAGGCCGAAATCCTTGTCGGCGAGAACGTGCCGTTCATATCTCAGTCCCAGACGACCGGCGCCCTTGGAGTCGCAGCGACGACGACTTCGGGAGTCGCGGGGACCTCGGGGATCGTCAATTCGATCGTGAGGCAGGACGTCGGCATCATCCTGCGCATCACGCCTCAGATAACCGAGGGAGATCATGTAAAGCTCGACATCTATCAGGAAATTTCAGCCGTAAAGAATCAGTCCGATGCGCTCACCATCAGCTTGGGGCCTACGATAACGAAGCGATCCACAAAGACGGCTGTTGTTGTGAAGGACAACGAGACAGTCGTGATCGGGGGGCTGATCCAGGAACAGAATGAAAATCAGTTAACGAAGGTGCCGTTCCTCGGCGATATCCCGATCCTCGGGTATCTGTTCCAGTCGACGCACACCGAGAAAACCAAGACGAACCTGATCGTCTTCCTCAATCCCCATGTCGTAAAGGAACCAGGGAGGCTTGCGGAGATAACGGACAACAAAAAGAAGGAGTTTGCGGTGGCGGCACAGATTTATGCGGAAGGAGAGCTTTTGGTAAAGTTTCGAGAAGGGGTCGCGGATCAGACCGCTCGGGACATAATCTCGATAAAGCACGCGTCAGTGATCAAGGTCATGGAGGGATTGAGGATCTACCACATCCTCTTGCCGAAGGGTCAGACCGTGGAAGAAGGCGTACAAGCATTTTCCGCCATCCCCGAGGTCGAGTACGCGGAGCCGAACTATATCATGAAGATGCAGAAATGAAAGGCATGGGAAGAGAGACGATAACACGCGACTTCTGCTCGGGGACAGCCGGCCCCGGAATTTTTGTAATCTACAGATCTTTCTATGACGTATCGTAATCAATGTAAGCTCACGGTCTCCGGAACTCTCACGGGGTTTCATCTTCTCAAGGCGTCATATAAAAATGTTTTTCCTGCCAGTTCCTTTCGATTTTTTCCGGGCGATGAGAGGTGTTGAACATAGAAACGATCGAAGTCATTAAAGACGAAGATATTGATACCTCATTGCTCCAGGATATTCCCCTCGCATTTGCGAAGAACAACCTCATCTTGCCCCTGAAGAGAGACGATGGTTTTCTCAAGGCCGCTGTCTCCGATGACAAGGGGGTTCTCGCCCTTCTCGATATGGCGAAGCGATACGGTCTGAAGCCGTATCCTCTCATGGCGAGGCAGGGCGTCATTATCGACGCGATTAACAGGGTCTACGGGCAGATCGGCACGGCACAAGAGGTCATGGAGGGGATTGCCGGGGAGGATCTCTCTTCGGTCGCGACGGAATTCGAATCCCCGAAAGACCTTCTCGAACTCACGGAGGAGGCCCCGATCATCCGGCTCCTCAACGCCCTCCTCCAGCAGGCGGT
>DASPUT010000050.1 GCA_035622735.1 Thermodesulfovibrionales bacterium
GAGGAACCGCTTTCGATGACTTCCTTCACTCTTTCGGGGGTGATGCCTCCGATCGCGAGGACCGGCAGGGAAACTTCAGATGTTGCCTCTCTTAGTGCATCTGTTCCGAGAGGTTCTCCGTATTTCAGTTTGGACGGCGTATGATAAATCGGCCCGAAGGTTATGAAATCCGCACCGTCCTTCTCTGCCTGAACCGCCTCCTTAAGGGAATGGGTCGAGACCCCCACGAGGAGTCTTCCCTTTGTGATTTTCTTTGCCGCTGATGCAGGGATGCTCGACTGGCCTAAGTGCACGCCGTCTGCTCCAGCCGCGATCGCCACATCAACCCTGTCATTGATGAAAAGTTTTGCCCCGTGCCGCAGGGTAATCTCTCTCAGTTCCTGTGCCATGCTCAACAGTTCCCTTATCGTGAGTTCTTTTTCCCTCAGCTGCAAGGCCCTCAGGCCTCCCCTTAGCGATTCCTCGATAGCCGAATAAAGGGAAGTCCTATCGGTAAACAGGCTCCTATCCGTCACGAGATAGAGCCTAAGATCTTGTAATGATCCGCGTCTCACTCTCCACGGCCGATCTCTTAGAGCATTCCCTCTATCGGGCTGCTCGCCGTTGCGTAGAGTTTCTTCGGGATCCTCCCCGCCCTGAAGGCGAGTCTGCCCGCGACAACCGCGTGCTTCATCGCAGAGGCCATCACGACAGGGTCCCTAGCGCCGGCAATGCCGGTATTAATGAGGGCTGCGTCGCATCCGAGTTCCATCGCTATCGTTGCGTCAGACGCTGTTCCCACACCGGCGTCGACGATCACCGGGACTTTTGCGGCCTCGAGTATGATCCTGATGTTGTATGGATTTCTTATGCCGAGACCGGAACCGATCGGCGCGCCGAGGGGCATCACGGCTGCGGCACCGGCATCCTCCAGTCGTTTTGCCATGATCGGATCGTCGTTTGTATACGGGAAGACGACAAAGCCCTCCTTCGAGAGTATCTCCGTCGCCTTCAGGAGCCCGATGGTGTCGGGGAAGAGCGTCTTCTCGTCTCCTATCACCTCAAGCTTTATGAGATCGGAGATGCCAGCCTCCCGCGCGAGGCGTGAATACCGCAATGCGTCCTCCACCGTATAGCAGCCGGCCGTGTTGGGGAGTATCTTGTATTTCTTCGGATCTATGTAGTCGAGGAGGTTTTCACTCTTCCTGTCTATGATGTTGACCCGTCTCACGGCGACGGTGACGACGTCACTGCCCGAGGCCTCTATGACGTTCTTCGTCTCTTCGAAGTCCCTGTACTTCCCGGTTCCGACCCAGAGCCTCGACCGGAATTCGATGCCTTTGATTACCAATCTGTCTTCCACGCAATCCCCTTTTGTTTCGTCATCCGCCGCCGACGAAGTTAACGATCTCGACCCGGTCCCCCTCGTTGAGATGGAAGGAAGGGTATTGAGCCTTCCCGATGACCGAAAGGTTCACCTCAACGGCAACCCGCTCCGGAAGAACGCGCAACGCATCGAGGAGTTCCTTCAGCGTGGATGCCGATGTCTCGACGGTTTCACCGTTTACGATCAGAGTCATAAAAAAACCGTATCCCTGGAGATACGGCAAAACCATGTTCATGCACTTTGGGTTCCCTTCCCTACGCCGGCATTATCCAGATCAGGTTAGGAGGGTCTCGAACATCCTTCGTCTGTTCGACTCTCAGGCCTTATGCCTCCCCCAGGGTAATTTCAGTATAAAGGAAAAAATTGCTCTATGTCAAACGATTCCCTTCTCCGCAACCTCCCTGACGCCCATCTTTGTCGTCACCTTTGTCTTTCTGTCCTTAACCTCCACAAGACCCTCCTTCAGGTTCTTTTCACCGAGGATGATCTGTGTCGGGATGCCGATCAGGTCAGCGTCCTTGAACTTCACGCCAGCCCTCTCGTCCCGGTCGTCCATCAGGACATCGTTACCCTTTTCTGTCAAATCCCGGTAGAGACTCTCCGCCACCTCGACGGTCTTTTCATCCTTCATGTTGAGAGGCAGTATCTCGAGATCGAAGGGCGAGATGCTCTTCGGCCAGATGATACCGTCTTTGTCATGGTTCTGCTCTATCGCCGCGGCCGCTATCCTCGCGGGACCTATGCCGTAGCTCCCCATGATGATCGGTCTTTCCTGACCGCTCTCGTCGAGGAAAAAGGCCTTCAAGGGTTCCGAGTACTTCGTACCGAGCTTGAAGATATTGCCGATCTCTATGACCCGCTCGACCACAAGCTCGCTACCGCAGTTCAGGCACGAGTCACCCGCACGGGCGACATGAATGTCATGCCATTCTCCCGAAAAATCCCGTCCGGCCTTAACTCCTCTCATGTGGTAGTGGGGTTTGTTCGCGCCGCTGACATAGAGGCCCTCCTGCAGCGAGGGGTCTGCGATTATCCGTACCGATTGTCCCATGGGACCGATGAATCCGGCCTCAACGCCGAGCAGCTCTTTCACCTCGGTCTTCTGTGCGGGTCTGTGGTTTCCTATGACCCGCGCCAGCTTCTTTTCATGGAGTTCCTGGTCGCCCCTCACGAGGGCGAGTACCGGGCCGCTATCGCTCATCACGAGGATGCTCTTTATGAAATACGCAGGAGCGAGTTTCAGGAAGTTCGAGACCTCGGCAACAGTCCTCTTCTCCGGAGTATGGACCTCTTCAAGTGCCCAGTCTTTCGTCTCTATCTTAAGAGGCACCGAGAGTGCAAGCTCCACATTCGCCGCGTAGCCACATTTTCCGCAGAGCGCGACCTCATCCTCTCCGGCCTGACTCGGTGCCATAAACTCATGGGCTGTGGCGCCGCCCATCATGCCGGGGTCGGACTCGACCTGATAGAATTTCAGGCCGCATCTCTCGAAAATCCTGTGGTATGCCTCCGCATGGAGCCGGTAGCTCTTCTCGAGGGCCTCGGGGGAGATATCGAAACTGTAGCTGTCTTTCATGATGAACTCACGGGTGCGCAAGATGCCGCTCTTCGGTCTCGCCTCATCCCGGAGTTTCGTCTGTATCTGATACCAGATCTGCGGAAGGTCCCGGTACGAACGGATCTCCCTTGAGGCGAGCCATGTCATGATCTCCTCATGGGTCATCCCGAGACACATGTCCCTGCCTGTCCGGTCTTTCAGTCTGAACATCTCGTCGCCGATCGTATCCCACCTGCCGGTCTGCTGCCATATCTCCGCGGGATGGAGCACCGGCATCGAGACCTCCTGGCCTCCTATCGCATCCATCTCTTCCCTCAGGACCGCGTGGATTTTGTTCATGAGCCTCCAGCCCAGGGGAAGAAAAACATAGAGGCCTGAGGCGAGTTGCCGGACGTACCCGGCCCTGAGCATGAGGGTATGACTTATCGCCTCTGCGTCGGCAGGGGTCTCGCGAAGCGTCGGGATGAACATCTGCGAAAAGCGCATAACTCCTCCTCTTATCTCATCTTTCGGATGCTTGTTAGAGTAATGAATGTCCGGTCTTTAGTCAAGGGGCAGAGGGCCTGAGGCTTTGAAAAAATCAGGGGAACGTGTTACATTACCGTATTCAATCCTGCCGCGAGGAATAGGGAGATAGGTATGCAGCGAGTGCCGATGACACCCGACGGGTATCAGAAGATTCAGGATGAACTCGAAAGGCTCCTTAAGGTCGAGAGGCCGAGGAACATACAGGCGATAGCAGAGGCACGCGCCCACGGCGACCTTTCGGAGAACGCAGAGTATCATGCGGCGAAAGAACGGCAGTCCTTCATCGAGGGGAGGATACAGGAGCTCCAGGGAAAGCTGGCCCTTGCCGAGATAATCGATCCTTCGAAGATAAGCCAGTCTCGCGTTGCCTTCGGCGCAACCGTCAGGGTTCTGGACGTTGGAGCCGATGAAGAGTATGTCTTCATCCTCGTCGGGACCGAGGAGGCGGACGTGAAACAGGGGAAGATATCGTTCAGTTCGCCTGTCGGCAAGGCCCTCCTCGGTAAGGAGGTCGGCGATTCCGTTGTGATTAAGGCTCCCGCAAGAACGATCGAATACGAAATATTAGAGATACGCTTTGGATAGATACTTCAAGGCACGGATTGCCGAAAACAGACCGCTACAGAAAGAATACAATCTCCTCACCCTAGTCCCTCTCTCGGCAGTAAACGAACCCGCACCCGGACAGTTTTACATGATCGGCATGGAGGGTGATTATGATCCGCTCCTGAAGAGGCCTTTCAGTCTCCTGAGGAGGACATCCTTCGGTCTCCAGTTTCTCTTCAGGGTCAGGGGAAGGGGGACACTCTTCTTGAGGAGTATGAAGGAAGATTCGGTGATCGACGTTCTGGGTCCGCTCGGGAACACCTATCCCCCTCCGCCGAAGGGCCGTACGCCCGTACTCGTTGCAGGGGGCATCGGCATGGCATCGCTGTTTTCGCTCGGAGAGAGGCTCACTGGGGATGCCTATATCTTCTATGGTGTGCGCACCGGAGAAGAATTCCTCTTGCTTGAGGAACTCGAAAGAATTGCGAAGAGACTGACGATAACGACCGACGACGGATCGTGCGGGGAAAAAGGGTGCATAACGGATATCGTGAGGAATTTCGTGTCCGACGGCGCCGCGTCCGGAGCCCTCTATTCAATATACGCGTGTGGTCCGAAGCCTATGCTCGGCGCGTTGTTTTCGATCGTAAAGGGGAAGGGGATTGAGACATTCGTGTCTATGGAAGAGAACATGGCCTGCGGCATAGGGGCCTGCCTCGGTTGTGTCGTGAAGACCGTGAACGGACACAAGAGGGTCTGTAAGGAAGGTCCTGTCTTTCCGATTGATGAAATCCTATGGACCTAACGGTTGACATAGGGAGGCTGAAGCTCAAGAACCCGGTCATGACGGCGTCGGGAACGTTCGGCTACGGTGAGGAGTATTCGGAATTCATTGACCTGAACAGACTTGGGGCGGTTGTGGTCAAGGGGCTTTCCCTCGAACCCAAAGAAGGCAACCCGCCGCCCCGTATAATCGAGACACCCGCAGGAATGCTCAACTCCATCGGTCTCCAGAATATCGGCATAGCGAAATTCATTAAGGAAAAACTTCCCTTCCTGGGGCGGTTCACCGTTCCGGTAATCGCGAACTTTTTTGGAGATTCGATTGACGAATATGCCGAGGCCGCCCGGAGATTAAGCGATGCGGAAGGTATTCACGGCCTCGAAATGAATATCTCGTGCCCGAACAAGGAGGCCGGATGGTGTATCTTCGGCACGGACCCGAAGGTTACGTTCGGAGTTGTGAACGCTGTCCGAAAGGCAACGAACCTGACCCTTATCGTGAAGCTCTCGCCGAATGTGACCGACATTGGGCTCATGGCAAGGGTCGCGGAAGAAGCCGGAGCAGATGCCGTATCCCTCATCAATACCCTGACCGGCATGGCTGTTGATATCGGGACGCGGAGGCCGAAACTCGCGAATATCGTCGGGGGTCTCTCCGGTCCGGCCATAAAGCCTGTCGCTCTCAGGATGGTATGGGAAGCGTCCAAGACGATAAAGATACCGATAGTCGGCATGGGAGGAATCATGAATGCGACGGACGCACTCGAGTTCATGCTGGTCGGCGCTACCGCCGTTGCGGTCGGTACCGCAAATTTCGTGAACCCCGGTGTCACCCGCGAAATTGTAGATGGTATAGAGGGATTCATGCGCGCAAACGAAATCGACGATGTAAGAGCGCTGGTCGGAGGCTTAAGAATATAGATCTTCATCTTATCGAGGTGGCACATGGAACAGGTTCCAATCATCACCCTGACGACAGACTTCGGTTATAAGGACCCGTTCAGCGGCATCATGAAGGGCGTCATCTTCGGGATAAACCCGTCGGTGAATCTTGTAGATGTTACCCACAATATCAGTCGATACAATGTGAGAGAGGCGGCGCTCGTCATCGGCATGAGTTATGGTGACTTCCCCCCCCTCAGTATCCATATCGCGGTGGTAGACCCGGGTGTCGGGTCATCGAGAAGGCCGATCCTTGTGGCAACGGAGCACCACTTCTTCATCGGTCCTGACAACGGGGTCTTTTCGATGGTTTATGACGAGAACGCGGATTGCAGGATCTTTCATCTGACGGCTGCGCACTATTTCAGGGCCGGTCGGGGCGCGACATTTCACGGCAGAGATATCTTCGCGCCTGTCGCTGCCTGGTTTTCGAAGAAGTACGATGCGGCGAATTTTGGAGATTTGATAACCGACCCCGTGAAACTTCCCATTCCCGCTGCCTCCAGACCGACTGCGACGACCCTCGAAGGCGAAGTCCTTTACATCGACGCTTTTGGCAACGCGATAACGAGTATCAGCGAGAAAGACCTCGATGGACTGCGCGGCGCGAAGCCGAATGGAGTCATGAGACTCGTGATAAAGGGGAGGGAGGCGAGACTCAAAGAATATTACAGCCAGGCGGAGGATAAGGGACTCTACGCCTTAATGAACAGCATGGGACATTTAGAGCTGTTTGTCTATAGGGGCAATGCCTCGGGGGAATTCGATATCAAGGTGGGCGATACCCTCGGCATCATGGTGAAATGAAGGGGTAACGCTCAGATCGTCTTCTTGTTCAGTTCGGCGTCGAGGGTCTCGGCGAGAAAGGGAAGCAGGAGCGAACCGCCGGGCAGAAGAAATATAAGAACTACCGGGACGGTCCTTGAGATGCGTTTCAGGTGCAGTTTGATCTCGGCCTTCTCTTCTTTCGTCCACGCCTTCCCGGAATGTCTGTGTTTCAGCATGAGATCGAGAAGTCCCCGCACCTCGAGAACCTCTTTGAGAATGAAATCCTTATTATGTAAGATAAGACGCCTGAAGTAGTTCACCGAGCATTCCCTTCACGGACGTTAGAATCTGCAATTTTGTCTGCCGGAGGCGGCCAGGCCCGAATAGAGCGCCGTCTCAAGGCCGCCGCAATAGTCCTGCCCGTAAGCGGGCGGGTTCACACGTGTTGCATTCATTTGCATTTTTTATTTTAGCATATGTCTTTAGAGGGGTGGGACTCCTTAGGTTTCGCGGAGCGAAGAATCTGGTCTGAACGGCGTTGCGGCGAGGTCTCTCGGGAGATACTTTTTGACCGAGACGTAAGAGTTATAGTAAAATATTGGAATCTTTGAATATGTCCGGAGGTTTGCGATGCCGATCTATGAGTACGCGTGTAATGCCTGTAATGAGACCTTCTCTCTCCTGCAGAGGGTCGGCTCTTCTGAGAGGGACAGTATCTGTCCCCGGTGTGGTTCTGATAAGGTGAGGAAGAAACTCTCTGCCTTCAGCTGCTCTTCCGGAGGAAGCGGTTCTTTTTCTTCTTTTCCATCGGGCGGCCACGGCGGAGGGGGTTGAGGCGTTTCGTCCTGCTGAACCGTTGGTTCAGTGCGAGAGCGAATCATCTCCGGCACGTGAGCCGGCAGTCAAGGAAATCCTCCTTTTATACGTGAAAGGAGGATTTCTCTATATGACCCTGCGATGATGAGCGCGGTTTATCGATTCATCGGGATAAAAGAATGCGAACGCTGAGGAGTTGCCGGAACGGAGCAGCGGTAATCAGTGATAGCTAGGTAACGTTTTCTCGGTATTCTTCAATGCGGGAATGACAAAATGTTTTTCGAGAAGGAGAAGGGATGGGATTTTTCGACCGGTTGAAGGAAGGACTTTCGAAGACACGGAAGGGTCTTATCGAGAAGGTTGAGACGGTCTTCAAGGGACGCAAGATCGACGAGGAGACTCTCGAAGAGCTCGAAGAGACGCTTATCACCTCCGACATCGGAATCAAGGCGACTACGGACATCGTGGCCTTCCTCAGGGAAAAGGCACGGAAGGGTGAGATACAGAATTCCGATAGCGTCAGAGACTATCTGAAGGAAGACATGACAGCCATCCTCGGACCCTCGCGTCCCCTCGTTCTGTCCAAGGAGAAGCCCATTGTCATCCTCACGGTCGGCGTGAACGGGGTAGGGAAGACCACAACGATCGGCAAACTCGCGGGCAGATTTGTTTCCGAGGGCAAGTCCGTGCTCCTTGCGGCTGCCGATACGTTTCGCGCGGCTGCCATAGAGCAGATCGAGATATGGGCCGGGAGGACAGGGGCGCAGCTCGTGAAGCACCAGAGCGGCTCCGACCCTGCCGCAGTCGCCTTTGATGCGATAGAGGCTGCAAGGGCACGCAATGTCGACATCGTGATCGTTGATACCGCCGGAAGGCTGCATACGAAGAGTCCCCTCATGGAAGAGTTGAAGAAGGTGAGGCGTGTCATCGAAAAGGCGTTACCGGGCGCCCCTCACGAGACGATCCTCGTCGTTGACGCGACGACGGGCCAGAACGCGCTGAGACAGGCAGAGATGTTTCACGACGCTGTCGGGGTGACGGGTATCGCTCTCACAAAACTTGACGGAACGGCAAAAGGCGGGATCGTCTTTGCCATTTATAAGGAGCTGGGTATACCGATTAAGTTCATTGGGGTCGGGGAGGGGATTGAGGATCTCCGGGATTTTGATTCACAGGAGTTTGTGGAGGCACTTTTTTCATAAATTCTATCCAGATCGGAAGGGCTGCCTTGGCGCCCGTCTCCTTTGCGCCTAATGACTTGTGGTCGTCCCTGCCGGTCCATACACCGACCACAAGTCTGTCGTCAAACCCGATGAACCATGCGTCCGTAAAGTCATTCGTGGTGCCCGTCTTCCCATAGAGTGTCCTTTTGAGCTCCTTCGCCTTCTGGGCGGTTCCCTCTTCCACTACGGCATGGAGGAGCGTCTTCATCTCGTCAGTATCCTCGGCGGAGAGGAGTTCGGCAGACTCCGGCTTCTTTTCCTCAAGCGGCATGTCCTCTTTGTTGAGGATCTTTTCATAGAGCATCGGTGCGAAGTATTCGCCGGTGGCAAACGTGCCGTAGGCGGATACCATCTCGAAGAGGGTGACATCGGAGGCTCCCAACGCGATGGGGAGATAGGGCTGGAGCTTACTCCGTATCCCGAGGCTCTGGGCCGTGTCGATAATATTTTCGATGCCGAGCTTGACGGCGAGCCGAACCGTTGCGGCGTTCAGGGATTTCGCGAGGGCAGTCTTCAGGGTGACGGGTCCATGATATTTACCGTCATAGTTTTTCGGACTCCAGATCTGCCCCGGCGCTGCTCCATGAAAGGAGAGGGGGGCATCGAGAATCATGTCGTTTACGGTCATGCCCTCCCTGATCGCCGTCAGGTATACGAAGGGCTTGAAGGCGGAACCCGGCTGCCGCAAGGCCTGTGTTGCCCGGTTGAACTGGTTCTTCCAGAAATCGGAACCTCCGACCATCGCTCTCACCGCGCCGGTCCTTAGATCGACCGCGACGAGCGCTGCCTGAGGGGTCGCTCCGATGCGCTTCTCGAGGGCAGCGATACCGTTCGCAACGGCCTCTTCGGCTGCCTTTTGCATCGTCGAGTCGATGGTCGAATAGATCTTGTACCCTGCGGTGTAGAGATCATTCCCATACCTGGTCTCGAGCGCATGGCGGAGCATCTCAACGAAGTAGGGCGCATCGTATTTGCGGAAATGGGGCACTGTCGGAAGGGGTTCCCTTTCCGCTTCCTCATACTCCTTTCTCGTTATGAATTTATGCTCCAGCATCTGTTTCAGAACGACGGACCTTCTCTCCCTTGCCCTCTCGGGATTCTTAAAGGGAGAGAAGAATGATGGCGCCTTCGGAAGGGAGGCGAGGAGCGCGGACTCGCCTATGGTCAGCTCATGTATGGTTTTCCCGAAGTAGGTCTGGGCGGCAGCCTCGATGCCGTACGCACGCGTGCCAAAATAGGCCTGGTTCAGATAGAGTCCGAGGATCTCATCCTTCGTATAATGCTTTTCTATCTGGATCGAGAGGGCGATCTCCTTGATCTTTCTCTTCATGCTCCTCTCCGGTTTGAGAAAGAGCATCTTTGCGAGCTGCTGTGTTATGGTGCTCCCGCCCTGAGCGATGCTCCTCATCCTGATGTCCTGATAGAGAGCCCTCAGAATCCCTATGAAATCGACACCCGGATGGTAGTAGAACCTGACGTCCTCGATCGCGATAAACGCCTTTTTCACCCGATCGGGGATCCTGTAATGGGGAGTGAATGTCCTTCTCTCGATATAGAACTCCGCCAGGACTTTCCCGCCTGAAGAATAGACAAGAGATGACCCGATGGGAGGGTATTCCTCGAGGGATCGTATGGCGGGGAGGTCTGAGAGGTTCCAGTAGATGAAGCCCCCGGCTATTCCGAGCGTGACCGAGATCAGGATAAAGAAGAAAAGCGCCGTCCGTTTCGAGGTGAAGCCATGATATCCTTCTCGTCTTCTCTTCCTTTCCCGGAGCCCTTCACCCTGAGGTTGCTTCTGGGAGGCGTTGAGATCTGCCATGCATTATTATAACCGAGATGCTCCCTTCCCTGATAGAAACCAGCCGGGGGACGTTTTCTTGGTCACCGGATTCGACGAGGGAGAGTAAGCGGCTGGGAGAACCTTCTCCGCTTCAACAGCGAGTCAATCACATTTCTCCTTAGCAGGTCTCTGGGCGCAACTCAAACGCTCTCGTGTAGATTTTCGGCCGGAAGAGGTTATATAATATTTGCCTATAACTTTTAACGGGAGGCAGCGGTGATTCTGAAAGGCAGGGTATGGAGGTTCGGGAATGACGTCGACACAGACGCGATAATTCCTGCGAGGTATCTGAGTACATCGGACCCTGCAGAACTCGCGAGGCATGTCATGGAAGATGCGGATAAGGATTTCCCCGGAAAAGTGCGCGAGGGTGATATTCTCGTCGCCGGCAAGAACTTCGGCTGCGGTTCATCAAGAGAACATGCGCCGATAGCGATAAAGGCAGCGGGCATTCAGGCCGTCATCGCAAGGAGCTTCGCGAGGATCTTCTACAGGAACTCTTTCAATATCGGACTCCCGATTTTTGAATCCGTTGAGGCATCGGAGAGGATTCAAGAGGGCGATGTTGTCGAAATAGACGCTGATGAGGGTGCGATCAAGAATCTCACGCGGAACGAGCGCTATACGGCGAAGCCGATCCCTGCCTTCATGCAAGAGCTGATAAAGGCCGGCGGGCTGATCGAGTGGACCAAGAAGAAGGTAAAAGGAGCTGTTGCATGAACAAGACCTATAGAATAGCGGTAGTCCCCGGTGACGGAACAGGGCCGGAAGTTGTGGCGGAAGGCTTAAAGGTCCTCCACGCGGCTTCGACTAAGTTTGGTTTCGCGCTCAGTCTGAATCATTTTGATTTCGGCGGGGATAGATATCTGCGAACGGGCGAGACATTGCCCGAGGGCGCGATAGAGGAACTCCGGAAATATGATGCGATGTACCTCGGCGCCATCGGTCACCCCGACGTGAAACCCGGAATACTCGAAAAAGGTATTCTCCTGAGGCTGAGGTTCGAGCTTGACCAGTACATCAATCTGAGACCGGTGAAACTTTATCCCGGGATCGACTGCCCTCTGAAGGACAAGGGACCTGAGGACATCGATTTTGTAGTTGTGCGCGAGAATACCGAAGGCCTCTATGCGGGTGCCGGAGGCTTCTTGAAAAGAGGCACCGCTGATGAGGTGGCGGTGCAGGAATCGATTAATACGCGGAAGGGCGTCGAGCGCTGCATCCGCTACGCCTTTGAGTACTGCAGGAAGAGGAACAAGGCGAAAAAACTCACCCTCTGCGGCAAGACGAATGTCCTCACCTTCGCCTTCGACCTGTGGGAGAGGGCCTTCTATGAGGTTGCGAAGGAATACCCTGACATAAAGGCCGACTATGCGCATGTCGATGCGATAACCATGTGGTTTGTGAAGAACCCGGAATGGTTTGACGTAATCGTCACAGACAACATGTTCGGTGATATCATCACTGACCTCGGCGCGATGATTCAAGGCGGGATGGGCATAGCAGCGGGAGGGAACATCAACCCCGGAGGGGTCTCGATGTTCGAGCCGATCGGCGGCTCTGCCCCCAAGTATAAGGGCCAGAACATTATTAATCCCCTCGCGGCGATCTGTGCCGGAGGAATGATGCTCGAACACCTGGGCGAAGAGAAGGCGGGAAAGAGAATCGAAAAGGCTGTCATGGAGATTACCGGCAAACATCTGAAGAGCCTTGCTGCAGGAAAGATGGGCCATTCGACTTCGGAGATCGGGGACATGGTCGCCGATTGCGTGGCGAAGGATTGAGACCGGATGCGACACATATATCCCTTCGAATATCGTCTCCGCGGCCTAGGGCAAGGGCAGTTTTTTCCGTAACCTGGTCAGAGGGAAAATGTTTCTCCGCGGCGATAAATCTCTGCTGCTCCATTTCGGTAGAGCGTGACCGAGCCTTTTCCATAAACATTCCACGTACCGTCCGCGCCGTCGTCAATGATTCCGGTCTGTTCGTCGATCCCGACAATGATATCTCCCGGAACCGCCTGAGACAGATGAGACGCCCATCGTCTGCCGGAGGCATCATGATGGGGAATGATACAAATTCTGGGGATTAGCGTTAAGCCCGTGACAATGCCCCTTGTCTCAGGATCGTAGAAGTGTTCGCCTAACACCATCGCCCCTGCGCTGCTTCCGCCAACTACTGAGCCCTCTCGATAAGCTTTCACGATCGACTGCCAACCGAGACTCCCCTCCAGGGTATTTTTCAGATAGAGCGGAAACCCTCCGAGCAGATAAATGAGTCGGGAATTGAGCAGTGAAGTCACAATCTGATTTTGATTGGCGGAAGCATGATCGATGAGGGGCAAGAGTGTTACCCGTTTTGCGCCTAACTCTTTGAACCAGGAAACACCGTTTTGGCCGGCTCGCTCATGGTTATTGTCAGGTGCTGCTGCGGCAGGGACGATCGAGACTTCTCCATCGAAACCCCCTGCCAGTTCGATGGCGCGGCTATCCGGTTCGGCCATGCCTCCACCGAACTCGGCCCCGCCTTCCAAGAGGATATAGCCCTTCATTCCGCTCTTCCCGTTCCCGCATCGGCTCGACCGGATTGAAGCCGGTGCAGGACAATCTTTTCCATCTTGTAGTCATCCATGATAAAGCCGCCACCGATGTCCTGAACGACGGAACCGAGATTCTTGAAACCGGTTCTTTCATATGCATTGATCGCTCGCCGATTGTTCTTATTCACCGTGAGCAGAACCCTTCCTAATCCCTTTTCCCGAGCCAGCTTCTCGATAAAGAGAATCGCCTTCCTCCCGTGGCCTTTGCCGCGTTCGCAAGTTCTCACATATAACTTACTCAGGAACAATGCATCATGCTGGGGTTGGACACTGAGATATCCGATGAATTGATCGTCTCCTTCGATCAAGAAGTAGAGAAATCCGCTGGCGATCTGCTCTGAAATCGCCTGCCTGGTCTGGAATCTGTCGAGCATGTAGTCTACCTGCTCCTCACCGATTATCGGAATGTAATGCTCAGTCCAGATTTCTTTAGCCAAAGATTCGATAATTGCGATTTGGATTTCGGTCGAGACTTTAATGAACATGGGTTATCTGTCAAAGCAAAGGTGCATACTGCGAGAAGCGAGTTCAGGCGGCCGGGTTGCGCGCAGGGAAACCATTATTCTCCGCAGCTCAGGACGAATGTTCTTCCCCTTCTCGACTCACTTCGGTGCGAGCCTTGCGTGAAATTGCGGATCTCCTTGCGGTGTCCCGGCGCCTATCCAGGAAGCTTCGCCGCGAGGACATCGACCTTCTCTATGACCGGCGGCTGCGCCAGCAGCTCGGGGGCCTTCGCCATGAGTGCGGCCGCGACCCTGCCTGAGAGGTGAGCCTGTCTGCCTGCCTCATCCGGGAAGGCATCGAAGATGCCGAAAGTCGTCGGTCCAAGGCGGATCGCGAACCACGCGGTCGTTGCCGGTTCCTCCTGAACAATCGGCAAACCACCACGAAGGAAGGTTTCGACGTCAGCCTCTTTTCCGGGTTTTGCCTCTAAACGAACAAAGAGTGCTACCTTTACCATGTCCTTTCTCCTTTCTCGATCTGCGTCATGCCCTCTATATGTTTAGTATGTATCACTTCCGGACCACTTTCAAGCGGCTTTCAATGTCACACGGCAGACAGGGTAGTCCTCAAAGGCTAATCTGCCTCACTCTCCTTAGCGAGGGCACTGCTTTTCTTGAGCGTTTGGCAAGGTGCTCAGGGCTTTAAAGCCGAGAGATTCTGCCTGAGCAGCCTTGCTCTGAGGAATTTCGAAGATGTTGATAGCACCATCCGTCGCTCCGCAGAGCGCCGGATGAGCCAAACCGTCAGACCCGCAGAAAGATGACCTGACATCGATCCCTGCGATGATGAGTTCGTTCTTCATCTCCTCGGGAGCTGTGCCGCCTCCTATGCACTGTAAGGAACCCCGGCTTTTGAAAACTTTTACACTTGCTTCGACTGATCCGTCGCCGCACTCGGCAGCGAAAAGGAGAACGCCAATCATGAGTAGTATGCCTCGCATGTATCCTCCTAAGAGCAGAGCCCTTGAAATCACGAGAGCTCTTTTTTCTCCGCCTTATGCCCCGTCATGATCTGATTCTATATATCGTATATGGCAAACAGGCCACTGCGACGAGGACAATAGTCCATAGCCTTCCGGCAAGGATATTATAATCCTGGAGTAGCTTGGACCACGGCTGATGGGCCGTGTAATGACCGAAAATGAATTCGAAGGCGACCGTCAAAAGCAACCAAAGGAGACCTACAACCCACGCCTGACGGGCGTTCTCAACAGGCCATCGGCCGAAGAGGAATAAAGAATAGAGAAAAAATAAAAAGATTCCGGTGAAACAGGAAATTTGGTGAGCGGCCAGTTCAGTCGTGTAGCTTCCATAACCAAGTTGCCGAACAGCCCCGTTCGCTACCGCGATAAATACCATCGGAATCCATGCGAGGGTGTATTTCAAAATCATCTTTTAGCGGTCAAAGCTCGACGGGCAGTGACGAGGAACTACTTTTGAGAAAAGACATATCATCCTTGTCTCTCTTTGGTTGTCCAGAATGCAATTACCTGGAATAGAATACTATTATTCGTCGTCTTAAGGCAAAATGAGTCATGGTGATGATTTCTCATGCGGTCTCATGAGTTTTGATGGGCAAACGAGAGCCCATTTCTCTCTATATCCGTGTAAAGTTACGGCCTGATGGAGTATAATAAAAACCTTACATTTATCATTCAGGAGCAAGAAGATGATGCGAGTGGGGTTTGTCGGATGGCGCGGCATGGTCGGGTCGGTTCTCATGGGCCGCATGCAGGAAGAGCGGGATTTCGATCTTGTCGATCCCGTTTTCTTTACGACTTCGAATGTGGGAGGCAGAGGGCCCAACATCGGCAAGAATGTTGAGCCGCTTAAGGACGCGAAGAGCATCAATGATCTGAAGAATATGGAGACGATCATCGCCTGCCAGGGCGGCGAATATACAAAAGAGATCTTTCCGAAGCTGCGCTCTGCCGGCTGGAATGGCTACTGGATCGATGCGGCCTCGACGCTCCGCATGGAGAGAGACGCGATCATCATCCTCGATCCGGTCAACATGAAGGTAATCAAGTATGCCCTGAGTAAGGGGATCAGGAACTACATCGGGGGCAACTGCACGGTCTCGCTCATGCTCCTCGCCCTCGGCGGGCTTTACGAACGTGGTCTCGTGGAATGGATGTCCGCCATGACTTACCAGGCGGCCTCTGGAGCAGGAGCCCAGAACATGCGGGAGCTACTGAAACAGATGGGTTCTGCCCACGGCTCGGTGAGTCACCTCCTCGAAGATCCTTCGAGCGCGATTCTCGACATAGACCGCACCGTGGCTGAGCACGTTCGCTCCGAGAGATACCCGCGGGAGTTCTTCGGTGTGCCGCTCGCCTGCTCGCTCATCCCCTGGATCGACAGGCAGCTCGAGAACGGTCAAAGTCGGGAGGAGTGGAAGGGCCAGGCCGAGACGAACAAGATCCTCGGTCGTGAGTCAGACCCGATTCCGATCGACGGCATCTGCGTTCGGGTGGGCGCCATGCGGTGCCACAGCCAGGCACTGACGATCAAACTCACGAAGAATGTGCCGCTTGACGAAATCAACGGCATGATCGCCGGCCACAACAAGTGGGTGAAGCACGTGCCGAACCAGCGTGAGATTACGATGAGAGAGCTCACGCCCGCCGCCGTGACCGGGACGCTCACTGTGCCTGTCGGGAGGCTCCGCAAGATGAACATGGGGCCTGAATACCTCGCGGCCTTCACCTGTGGGGACCAACTCCTCTGGGGCGCGGCAGAGCCCCTGAGGCGTATGCTCCGAATCCTCGCGGAGAACTGATTCAGGTGTTTCAAGGGATGGTGCGAACGTTCTTCCGCATTCTGATGAGTTGCTTCAAATGAAGATAGAGAAGAGAGACCCGTTATGCTGAAGAAGAAAGAAAAGTATGTCGTAGCAATAGTGGGCGCGACGGGCGCGGTCGGAGAGGAGATGATCGCCACTCTTGAGAGCAGGAACTTCCCTGTCGAGAAGTTGAGACTCTTCGCTTCCGAGATGTCCGAGGGTAAGAAGCTCGAATTTGGAGGTAGACAAATACCGGTCGAAATCCTGCGGGAAGATTCCTTCAAGGGAATCGACATCGCGCTCTTTTCCGCGGGCTCTGAGCGCTCAAAGATCTGGGCGCCGCTCGCCGCAAAATCGGGCTGCGTTGTCATCGATAATTCGAGTCAATGGAGGATGGACCCTGAGGTTCCCCTCGTCGTCCCTGAAGTGAACCCCCATGACCTGAAAGGCCACAAGGGGATAATCGCTAACCCCAACTGTTCGACGATACAGATGGTTGTCGTCCTGAAGCCGATTCACGATGCGGCAAAAATCAGGCGGGTCGTTGTCACTACGCTTCAGTCAGTTTCCGGGACCGGCAAGAAGGCCATGGACGAACTACTCCGTCAGACGACAGACCTCCTGAATTTCAGAGAGATAAAGCCTGTAGTCTATCCTCACCAGATCGCCTTCAATTGCCTTCCCCATATCGATGCGTTCCTCGAAAACGGCTATACAAAGGAAGAGATGAAGATGGTAAACGAGACGAGAAAGATTCTAGGCGATAGTTCAATGGGGCTGACCGCCACGACGGTCAGGGTTCCTGTTTTCCGCGGTCATTCCGAGAGCGTCAACATCGAGACAGAAAATAAACTGACCGCGGATGAAGCGAGGGCAATCCTCTCCGCCGCGCCGGGTGTCGTTGTCTACGATGCACCCGAGAAGAACGTCTATCCCCTCGCGATATATGCTGCGGGGAAGGACGAGACGTTTGTCGGACGCATCAGGGAGGATGAATCGATAGAGAAGGGCCTCAATATCTGGATTGTGGCGGACAACCTCAGGAAAGGCGCTGCCCTCAACGCAGTTCAGATCGCCGAAAAGCTCATAGAGATGGCGTGAGGACCTCCCGGAGAGTAATTCTGTCTGGCGATGCTGCAGATAAGGTTCGAGCTTTCCCTCTAAGATATCATCTAAAGATTTTTGTCTATTCGTCGTGGCAATCATGAAAGAGAAAAGATCGGTTGATTTCATAATTCGTGCCGAGTACCTCCTCCCCATCGACAGTGAGTTTACCGTCATATCGGATGGTGCGGTTGCCGTCAGCGGCGGGAAGATCGCTGCTTTCGGAAAATATGAGGAGATCGCAGAGAAGTACCGCTCCGATTCCCTAATCGGTGGAAAAGGTCGGGTCCTGATGCCCGGTCTCATTAATACCCATACCCATGCCGCGATGGTCTACTTCCGGGGGCTCGCCGATGACCTCCCCCTGAAGGAATGGCTCGAGGGACATGTCTGGCCCGCCGAATCGAAGTGGCTGAGTCCGGAGTTCATCTCCGATGCGACAGAGCTCGCCTGTCTCGAGATGCTGAAGGCCGGGATCACGACATACAATGACATGTATTTCTTCGGCGAGTCCGCCGGTGTCGCTGCAAGGAGAATCGGAATGAGGGCGGTGCTCGGCGCCGGCGTCGTTGATTTTCCTACAAAGGCCGGAAAGAATGCTGATGAGTATATCCGGAAGGCAGAGGCATTCATCAAGGACTGGAAGGGAGATGAATTCATAACGCCGTCTGTAGCGCCCCATTCCCCCTATGCCTGCGGACCCGAGACCCTGAAGAAGGTGAAGAGGCTCGCAGAGAAATACGATGTGCCTATCCACATTCATCTTTCGGAAACGGAATGGGAGGTTGAGGAGATACGGTCGAAGTACGGAAACCGCCCGGTTAGACACCTCGATGCGCTCGACTTTCTCGATAAACAGGTGCTCGCAGCGCATTGCGTATGGCTGGACGATGAGGAGATAGAGACACTCGCAAAGAGGGATACCGGTGTCTCACACTGCATAGAGAGCAACCTGAAGCTTGCATCCGGAATTGCACGAATTACGGACATGCTCAAGGCGGGTGTTAAGGTAACCTTTGGGACGGACAGCGCGGCGAGCAATAATGACCTGAATATCATGAGCGAGATGTCGACGGCTGCGAAGATTCACAAGGCGGTATCGAAAGATCCTACCGCGCTTGATTCGAGGACAGTCCTCCGGATGGCGACGAAATGGGGCGCAGAGGTCCTCGGTCTCGGGAATGTCACGGGGAGCATAGAGAAGGGGAAGGCTGCCGACCTCATCGTCCTGAACATTGGGAAGCCCCATCTGACCCCCGTCTATGATATCTGCTCCCATATCGTCTATTGCCTGAGGGCATCGGATGTCGAGACCGTCATGGTAGAAGGCAGGGTGATCGTCCGTGGAGGAAAAATGAACGACGGCAATGAAGAAGAAATTCTGGACAAGGCGAAGAGGTGGGGCGAGAAGATAAAGGGCGGCAGCAAGTAAAGAGGAGATCTATGGGTGATGAACACGAAAAATTGATGAAGACGACGGTATACCTGGAAGAAGAAGTCCTGGAAGAACTTGAGAAGGTCGCGGTGGAATATTCGGAGGAGACCGGAAAGAGATGGTCCCGGGGAGGAGTGATACGGCTCGCTCTCGGCGAGTTCTTTGCGCGGAGGGGGAAGATACTTTAATCGACTGCCGGATGCGGCAGCTTTCCTTCCGTGGCATTGACTCAGACCACTCAAATCGATTAGAGTAACAGCGAAACGAAATGTGAACTCCCACCGAGCAGTACACGCAGGATGAGGGTTGCACAGCATATCCAGAGCGAGGTTAGAAATCATGTCCGAAGAGAAAATCGTTGCCGATTCAGAAAGACCCGATGAGCACGTCGAAGCTGGAGGAGTCGAAGAGAGTTTCGCCGAACTGCTCGAAAAGAGCGGTTCTCCGTCCGGGAGGCTTGAACCGGGCCAGAAGGTAAGAGCCAAGGTTATCAGCATTTCCGAAGACTTTGTTTACATAGACCTCGGAGGGAAAAGTGAGGGTATGATCGACGTGAAGGAGTTTATGGATCAGGACGGTACCCTTCGCGTGCGGGAAGGCGAGGAGATCGAGGCCTTCTTCGTCTCTCTGCAGGACGGCGGGAGGGTGTTGACCACAAAGATTCGCGGTTATGCTCCCCAGTCGCTGAAAGCTATCCGTGACGCATTCGAGGCCGGTCTGCCGGTGACGGGAGAAGTTAAACGGGAGGTGAAGGGCGGCTTCGAGATATCTGTCGGTGGGGTGAGATGTTTCTGTCCCTTTTCCCAGATAGACCTCAGGGGAGGGCGTGAGGGCGGAATTTTCCTCGGGCAGAGCTTCTCCTTTAAGGTTCTTGAATTCGGGGAAGAGGGCCGCAACATCGTCGTTTCTAGGCGGGTGCTCCTGGAAGAGGAGAAGCGGGCGAAGAGAGAAAAACTGAAAGAGACCCTTGAGGTGGGGATGGAGGTGACCGGCAGAGTTCGTTCCCTTCAGAATTTCGGGGCCTTTCTTGATATTGGAGGGATTGACGGCCTGCTCCCCGTCAGCGAAATCGCCTGGGGACGGACGGAGAGGCCGCAGGATGTCTTATCCGTGGGGCAGGAGGTAAAGGTGAAGATCATCTCCCTCGATTGGGAGAGTAACCGTCTGACCTTGAGCATGAGGCAGATGCAGCAGGACCCCTGGATGACTTCAGCGGAAAGGTATCCCGTTGATAGTCGTGTGCAGGGCACCATAGTCAGGCTGACCGCCTTCGGCGCCTTTGTGAACCTTGAACCGGGCATTGACGGGTTAATCCATATATCGAACCTCGGCGCAGGCAGGCGGATTAATCATCCGAAGGAAGTAGTAGAGGTCGGACAGGTAGTCGAAGCGTATGTTCTCGAAGTCGACCCTCTGAAGAGGAAACTCTCTCTCTCGATGCAGCCTAAACCAAAAGTGGAGAAGATCGCTCTTCCAGCCGTGGGGGAGGTTCTTGAGGGAGTCGTTGAGAAGGTGATGCCCTTCGGCATCTTCCTGAGGCTGAATAGCGGCCTGACTGGACTCATACCGAATGCCGAGGTCGGCACCCCCCGCGGGACCGATCATAGCCGTATGTTCCCTGAAGGAACCCCGATGCAGGCTGTCGTGGCGGACGTGGACAGCAGTAACGGTAAGGTGCGGCTTAGCCGGAAAGGTGTGCTTGAGAAGAAAGAGCAGGAAGAGTTCAATCGATATAAGGACGCTGCGAAGGAAAAGAAGGAATCATCAGGCGGACTCGGGATTCTCGGAGAAGCGCTGAAGGCAAAGCTTGAGGAGAAGAATAAATAACGAGCCGGCATGACAGCTCTTCCAGAAGACGGTGTGGTGCCATAAGTCCGCTTTTCTGTCGGAACTCTTTGTAAACCACAAAGAAATCTAACTAAGCAAGTCTTGCCTGTCGATAGCGGTTCGAGTCTTTGATCTATTAGACGTTAGAGTAGGACTCCGGCTTCCACCGACTACATCGCACATTCATGAAATAGCAACAGTTGAAGGTTTACGAGAGAAACGTGTATCACCTTTATTTGTCATTTGTTGACTCAATACGCATTACCTTTCTTTGTTTCCTGCACTCAGGGCAAATTGGTAGTCCTTGTCGATGGGATAATTGAAATAAGACGAACCCCCAGCCTCGAAGGTGCTTCGAACATAGCACGCGACGGCATGAACGACACACGCCTCCATCCTCAGGCATGAAAGATCTGCGGCATTTTTCGCAAATGAAGGGAACAACTGGTTTAGTCAAAGTCACTAATGCTTTTCTCCCGCGATCCTTGCCAAGGCGACGACGTAAGGAAGGGTTTGAGGACTGCGATTGAGTCTTTTCTAACGATCGGATCTTTCACTCTCACCTCCCAAGGTTGAAAATGAAAATCACCATGTATCCTATCAATACAGCAATGAAAATAAGCGAAAGGATATAAGTAAGCCTCTTATTTGCGATGCGGATTATCCAGAAATTGCTCGGTAACTGTTCGAGGGGAATCGTCCTAAAACCATACCATCTGTACTTGTAGCCAATTACCAATAATAGGAGAACAGACACGACTGAGAAAAATGCTGCGGAACGCAGATCATGCAACACGAAAAAAGGGATAGCAATAGAGAGAAACATTGCAAATGGCATAATGACAAACGCCAAGAGCGCACCATTAAAAGTCATACGATACTCTGTGTATTTGTGACAAGTCTGACATCTATAATAAAAATGGAACCCTCCCATCGTGAAGCCATAATATTCCAGATTTGAAGCCTCGCAGTGGGCACATGCCCCTTTAGGTTTTAAAATGGTAATCATTTATTCAGACACAAAGTGTTTTTGCAGAATCTTCTCCTCATAAATGCCAGTGAAATACTTTTTCCACTTGTGACATGCACCATTATATCAGACTACGACGCTGCGGTTTTCAGGAAGGAAACCGAGAGTTCGTGTTACAATGTGTCTGTGAAGAAACGTTCCTATAAATCTTTTGCGTCGATCGCCATACTCTGTATGCTCTCACTCTCCACGGGCTGCGGCGGGGGAAAGTCGCTCAGAGTGCAGGGAGTTCAGGAGGGCACACAGCTTACAGGGCAGTACAGGCTCGTTCTTTACAGGGATGGAAGCTGGGACGGGCTCAAGACCGTAGCGTTTCTTGACTTAGAGGGTGATGGCTATATGCTGGTGCCCCACGCTGAGCGCTATGATTACCAGGTTGTAACCGGCGTCCGAGGTCAGGATGCCCTTAGGGAGGCGCTTGCGTTCATCCGCACCCATCGCCTCTATAGGGGATATCAGATGAGCAGCATCCTGGATCCGTCGGGAAATATCATAGGCTACGAAGTGAGACCCCTGTATGATCCTACGACTTACGGGGTAAGCGATCTCCTGACCGTCTCATACACGCTCAGAGAGGAGGGCAAGGTGCAGATTGATATCACCCTCCTCCAAAGGGTGATAAACCGCGATCAGAGATAGACAATTCGGGTATTGTCCGGGCGGATTTTCCTTGCGCATGAGTGGGCGGTTTTTATCCTTCCTGATTAACTGCGCTCAGCCTTTCATCAAATACAGTCTGCTTCGCATCGTGCTCGGCCGTCAGGCTCGCGAGTTCATCGAAAAGGGTATCGATCTTCGCCTTCGATGACCGGAGAGACTTAGAAAGCCTTTTTATGGAGTTACCGTCGCTCTTCACGGAAGCCTCGAGAAGTCCATTCGTCTCCAGTTCGGTTTCCTTCTCCAGCTGTATGATCGCCTTCTCGATTTCAGCGATCCTCGTCTGCAACGGCCCGAGGGTCTTCGAGCGGTCCGTGATTATCGCGGCCCGGATACGCCGGAGGTCCCGTTTACTTTGGGCCCTGCATTGTCCGTTTGCCGGCCTTCCAGGGACAGTTCCTTCGTCTTCTTCCTTCCACCCGACACGCTCGAGAAAGTCCTGGTAACTCCCTGCAAAGAGCGTTACCTTTCCGCCGTCAAAGACGATAAGCCTTGTTGCCAGGGCATGGAGGATCATTTCACTGTGCGTGACGATCAGGACGGCGCCCCTGAAGGAATCCAGGGCCTCGATGAGGGAATCGATCGACTCCATGTCGAGATGATTCGTCGGCTCGTCGAGGAGGAGAAGGTTTGCGGGGCTGACGAACAATTTTCCGAGCAATACACGACTTCGCTCTCCCCCCGAGAGGACATCGATCTTCTTCAGTGCCCTGTCACCCTCGAACATTATCGCCCCGCAGATTTTGCGCGCGGTCCCGCGGCTGTAATCCGGATGGACATCGAGGATCTCTTCTTCCACGGTCTTTTGCGGATCGAGACGGTCTATGTTCGTCTGGCCGAAATAGGCCAATCTGAGATGGGGATGGCGTGTGATAGTGCCGGTGAGCGGCGGGAGTTCCCCTGCCAGGAGATTGAGAAGAGTCGTTTTCCCTTTCCCGTTTTTTCCGATGAGGGCGATCCTGTCATGTTTTCCGACCGATATACCAAACCCCTCGATGAGAGGCGGACCCTCACGGTCAAAGGAGAAGGCGAGATCTTCGACACCGATGAGTTGTTTCCCGGTGAAAGGAGCAGCGCTGAATTCGAAATCGAGCGTCTTCATTACCGAGAGTTTTTCGAATTTCTCCCTCTTCTGCAACGCCTTTATCCTTGACTGTACGGCTCTGGCCTTATTAGCCTGCGCCCTGAAACGATTGATGAACTGCTCCGTCTCTTTCCGTTTCTTTTCATCGTTTATCCGTGTCTGTTCGTAAATCTCTTCTTCCTGCAAGATCTGTTCGTACAGTTGGTGCGTTGTCCCAGTAATTTTCCGTACCCTGGCGCGGTGGATGCCCATGGTATGGGTAGTCACGCTATCCATGAAGTCACGGTCATGGGTGATGAGGATCAGTTCATTTTTCCAATTCCGCAGGAATTTCGTCAGCCACCGTATTGACGTGATATCGAGGTAGTTCGTAGGCTCGTCGAGGAGGAGGAGGTTCGGTTCCGAGACGAGCACCTTTGCGAGGTTCAGCCTCACCTGATAGCCCCCCGACAATTCCGAAGGGCTGCGGCCAAAGTCTTCCCGTGAGAAGCCGAGGCCGAGCAGAACAGCCCCTACCTTGTATGTCTCATCCCTGCCGTCCTCATCCGGCCTGATACCGAGGCAGCCTTCTTTCAAGACGGTATCCTCGGAGAATCTGATATGCTGGGAGATATGGCCGATGAGATAGTCGTTGGGAATGCCGATCACTCCGGAATCAGGATGCTCTTCGCCGATTATCAGCCGGAAGAGGGTGGTCTTGCCCGAACCGTTTCTCCCCACGAGTCCGACGCGTTCGGCGGCATTGATGCTGAATCCGGCATCGTCAAAAATCACCTGACCGCCATAGGCCTTCTGTAAGCTGCTGACCTGAATCATTCCGTGCTCTTGGGGGTTTTCACGATTGAGTGGATTTCGATAACCGATAGCTTTTCTATTATATCATTATCCTTCGGCCAGAACGACTCAGGTCCTTTTCCGCCGCAGAGAGAAGATCCCCGCACCGAGGAG
>DASPUT010000051.1 GCA_035622735.1 Thermodesulfovibrionales bacterium
CGGGGACGCTGCGCGTGAAATTTCCGATGGCGGATGCGATCGAAATCACCGTGCCGATAAAGGGTAAGCTCGACTTCTTCGGGGTCAATTATTACACGAGGGTCCACCTCAGGTTCAATCCGTTTAAAAAGATGGGGGTTGAACTGCGGCACAGGGACATCGAGGGGAACGGGCTGACCGATATGGGATGGGAGATACACCCCTATGGGCTCGAGAAAGTCCTGCGATACGCCTCAAAACTTGATGTCCCGATCTACATAACGGAGAACGGCATCGCAACGAGGGATGACCAGAAGAAGATACGATTCATGAAGCGGCATGTCGATGTTCTCGAACGGTGCCTCAGGAACGGCATAGACGTGAGGGGATATTTCTACTGGTCTCTCATCGACAATTACGAATGGCTCCAGGGGCTTGATTCACGATTCGGCCTCTACAAGGTCGACTTCGACACCCTCCAGCGGCGACCTACGAATGCTGCAGCATACTACTCATATCTCATCAAGAGCAGGGCCTCTCTTTAACGGAAACTTCATCTTCCCTTAATAATCCTGTAACAGGGAAGTCCTATTCTATAAGCGATGTTGTTATGCGATTTT
Source organism: Thermodesulfovibrionales bacterium (assembly GCA_035622735.1). Taxonomy (NCBI): domain Bacteria; kingdom Pseudomonadati; phylum Nitrospirota; class Thermodesulfovibrionia; order Thermodesulfovibrionales; species Thermodesulfovibrionales bacterium. Next base: position 600 of record DASPUT010000051.1, read on the forward strand.
CATATCCACACAAAATACTCCGACGGTTCGGTCGAGATACGAAGGACGGTTGACCTTTTCGGGCAGGCGGGTTTTGACGCCATCGCGATAACGGATCATGTGGTCAACGGTGACAATTCTTTCGGGAAATTAGCCCATCGCTTCCGATTCTCCGTTACGAAAGACAATTTCAGCGAATACATGGCGAGGATCAGGGAAGAGGCTGAAAGGGCCTGGGATAAATACGGCATGCTCGTCATACCGGGGGTGGAGATCAGCAAGAACCATCTCTCTTCCGACAAATCAGCCCATATCCTTCTGATCGATATTAAGGAGTTCATCCCCGCCTGCTGGAGTTATGAAAAGATATTCCTTGAGGCAAAAGAGCAGGACGCGCTCATCGTGGCGTGCCACCCGCACTATATGTCCGACATGAGCAGGGACACCCTTTTTCTCTGGAACAACCGGGAGCGATACGCCAAATACATCGATGCGTGGGAGATCGCGAACAGGGACGACGTCTTCAATGTGATAAGCCTCAAGAAATACCCTTACATCGCAAACAGCGATTTCCACAGGCCGAGGCACGTCTATTCCTGGAAGACCCTCCTGAACTGCGAAAAGGGGGTTCCGTCGATAAAACAGTGCATAAGGCATAACAGGGGTGTGGCGATAACCCTCTTCAGAAATTAGGAGGTGCCATGGAACTCTTCTTGATTTTTGCCGGCATTGCAGCCCTGGGGCTTATAGCCTATGGCCTGCAGATTATGGCTGTCCGTAGTTATCTTTGTCCCCCTCGCTCAGGGGAAGGGGATTCCCTTCCCCCATCTTTTCCCTCGATCTCGATACTCAAGCCGCTCAAGGGGCTCGATGACAATCTCTTCGACAACCTTGAAAGTTTCTGCAATCAGGATTACCCTGAGTACGAAATCATCTTCAGCCTGCAGGACTATAACGACCCCGCCTATCAGATTGCGCGAAAAATAAAAGAGAAGCATCCCCGGAAGGATATTTCGCTCATCGTTGAGCGGTGCGACGAGGGATTGAACCCGAAGGTGAACAACCTTATCCCGGCATACAGGGTAGCGAAGCACCCGCTCATCCTCATCAGTGACAGCAACGTCATGGTCGACGAAAGGTACCTGAGGGAGATCGTGAGGCCGATGCTCGCGCCTGGGGTAGGACTTGTCAGTAATCTCATCAAGGGAGTGGGCGGCCGGTCAGTCGGCGCCATCCTCGAGAACCTCCATATGAATTCCTTCGTTGTAGGGAGTGTCTGCTTCCTCGACAGGTTCCTCAAAATGCCCTGCGTTGTCGGCAAGTCGATGCTCATGAGAAGAGAAGACCTCGATGCCATAGGCGGTCTGAGGGCCGTCAAGGACGTGCTCGCGGAAGATTATCTCATAGGGAAGATGATGCGTGAAAAGGGTAAGAGAGTCGTGCTCTCACCCTATCTCATCCGGAACGTGAATTATTACTGGGGAATCAAGAAATTCGTGAACAGGCATACTCGCTGGGGAAAGCTCAGGTGGAAGATCGGGGGACCGAGATATTTTTCCGAGCTATTCGGCAATGCCGTTTTCATGTCTTTTCTTCCGGTGGTCCTCTGGGAGGCTTCCCAGATTACCCTATCCTTTGCCCTTCTCGTCTCTCTCATGAAGGCGGCCGGTGATTTCTATATCGGGAAGCGAACCGCATCGGCTCATAACCCCTTTCTCTATTTCCTGTCGCCCCTGAAGGACCTCGTCATCGGACTCATATGGTTTGTCCCCCTCTTCAGCAACACCGTCTCATGGAGAGGAAACAGGTTCATCATAGGCAAGAACTCCGCACTGCTCCGCTGCCCTGAAAACGGCATCTGGGCGTGGAGGTACAGGGTTACCGACGCGATAAAGGGACGGTTTGCATAGACCGCCCCGAAGAGATGATAGTTCACCGATAGTGCCCTCAGGGTTTCATCAACTCACAAAGAAGAAATCAATCGGCACGCCCGGAGCGATCAGCATTGATACGGACGGGACTGTGCGTGGGCGGCTTCTCACCGTAAGGAGTATTCTGAAAGATCGGTTGCCTCCCGGACTCATACCCTTCATAGAGGCACCTCTTGAGCATTTTCTCTCTTTCGACCGTCTGAACGAGGCCTACGCAAAAATTTCGAACGATCAGGACGTCGGCCATTTTCTCGAAAGGGTCGTAAAGATGCTCAATATCCGGTATGAGATAACGGAGCAGGACCTTGACCGCATCCCCCGAAATGGACCTGTGATCGTTGTTTCAAACCATCCCTTCGGGGGTGCGGAAGGCATTATATTGGCACGTCTGCTCCGCTCCGTGCGATCCGACGTCAAGGTAATGGCCAACTATCTCCTCGGGTGCATAAGGGAACTCCATGATATGCTTATCTTTGTGGACCCCTACCAAAGAGAAGACTCACCCGCGAAGAACCTGAGACCGGTAAAGGAAGCCATAGAGTGGGTGAAGGGGGGAGGTATGCTCGGAGTTTTTCCGGCCGGCGAGGTCTCTCATATCCAGCCGCAGACACGAGATATAGCGGATCCGCGGTGGCATGAGGGGATCGGCGGGGTAATTCAGAAAAGCGGGGCAACTGTGCTCCCGGTTTTTTTTGGAGGTTGTAACAGCGCACTCTTCCAGATTTTAGGGCTCGCGCATCCTCGCGTGAGGACAGTACTCCTGCCCAGAGAATTGTTCAATAAGGGGATGAAGAAGATACCGGTAAGAGTCGGCACGCCCATCCACTCCAGAAAACTTGAGACCTTCGGAACCCGAGGGGAGATGATGCGGTATCTGCGGTTTCGGACCTATATGCTGAAGAATCGCAACTCGAGGAAGACTACGGACGACAATGGGCTGCACGGGCAGAATTCCCGAGCGCAGAGGATGAAACCCATTCTGCCTCCACAGCACAAAACACTACTCGAACATGAGATCTGCTGCTTTCAGGCAGATAGGATTCTGCTAGAGAGCGGCGACTATATTGTTTTCCATGAAGAGGGTCAGCACATCCCCTGTCTGTTACAGGAGATCGGCCGGTTGAGAGAGACGACATTCCGTTTAGCAGGCGAAGGGACTGGAAAATCGGTTGACCTGGATTGCTTCGACCCCTATTACACGCACCTCTTCGTCTGGAACAGGGTGAAGAAGGAATTGGTGGGAGCGTATCGCCTCGGAAAGACCGACGAGATCCTGAAACGGTTCGGAAAAAAAGGCCTCTATACGAGCACCCTGTTTCACTATAAGACCGCATTGCTTGCAAGGATGGGACCGGCACTTGAACTCGGTAGATCTTTTGTACGATCTGAATATCAGAGGACCTATGCTCCCCTCTTACTGCTCTGGAGAGGCATCGGGGAGGTCGTGAGAAGCAATCCCCGTTACAAAACCCTCTTCGGTCCGGTCAGCATCAGCAAAGACTACCACTCACTTTCCCGGCAGCTCATGGTGACTTTCCTCAGGGTTAACAATTTCTTGCCAGATCTGGCCCGGCTCGTCCGCCCTAGAAGGCCTTTTCGTATCGGACGGGTGGATGGGTGGGATGGAAAGATTGTCGGTGCGGTTATGAAGGACCTCGACGACATATCGGGATTCATTTCCGACATCGAAAGCGATGACAGAGACATCCCCGTGCTCCTGAGGCAGTACCTGAAACTCGGCGGCAAGTTGATAGACTTCAGCAGAGATGAGAAATTCAGTGATGTCCTCGACGGGCTGATGTTGGCCGATCTCACGAAGACCGAACGCCGGATATTAGAGCGTTACATGGGCAGGGAAGGAGCGAGGACGTTCCTTGCGTATCATGGCGCAGCAGCCCCCGGATAATCGCCTTGATCTCTACCCTTCACGCGAGAACCGAGGCTCAAGCAACATGGAAGTGCGATCACGCGTTTTGACTTCTCCTCGGACTTATGCCTTCCCGCGGGTGCAATGGCCTTGTTCACTCCCGCTCAGCACGTGATGAAAAATCTTCCTGCCGATGCCGGCCATGAAAACATGAAGGAGGAATGCCGATGAAGAAAATCTTTGTTCTCGACACCAATGTCCTGATCCATGATCCAGCCTCGATCTTCACGTTCGGAAACAATGACATCGTGATACCCTTTACGGTGATAGAAGAACTTGACAGGCATAAGAAAGGACATGGCGAAATAGCCGCCTCTGCGCGGCAGGTGCTCAGGACGTTGGACGCATTGAGGGAAAGGGGGCCTCTGCCGTCAGGCATAATGATGGATTCGGGAGGGGTCATTTCCGTGAGCCTGCCTGCAAATAAGCCATCCGCACAGTTCTGGAACAACGGAGGAGAAGACAACCAGATTATAAAGACGGCTCTCTGCTTAACGGAGAAGAAGCTGCGTGATGAGGCAGGGAGCCTTGTTCCCGTTATCCTCGTTTCGAAGGATACAGCGGTGAGGATCAAGGCGGAGTCGCTCGGCATCAGGGTCGAGGACTACATGAACGACAAGACATTGCTCTTTCAGCAATACGGCAGAGTCCTCGTAAACGGAGATAATACGAATGGCATAAGGTCCGCGAGATACCTCCAATCTGAAAGTAGTCTCTACAAGTTAACGGGAGGCGATAATTTGAGGCTCGTAAAACGGGCAAAGGAGAGGATGGGCATCGCCCATCAGAACATTGAACAGGAATGCGCATTGGACGCCCTTGCCGATCCCGAAACAGAGATCGTGGCACTGACGGGAAATGCAGGAACCGGCAAGACCCTTCTCGCACTCGCTGCCGGGCTGCATCAGACATCACAGGTAGTAAAGTAAACGTCCCTCTATGAACAGGTGATCGTCTCTCGACCTGTTGTCCCGATGGGCAAAGACATAGGGTACCTCCCCGGAGATGTGGAAGAGAAGCTCACCCCATGGATGCAGCCGATTTTCGACAACCTCGAAGTAATCTTAAACACGCCGAAAGGAATCGTGAAAGATAAAACGAACACCGCGAGCATAAAGAGTTATCAATACCTGATGGATGCGGGGTTTCTCCAGGTCGAACCGCTCACCTATATCAGGGGGAGAAGCCTTCCGATGAGGTATTTCATCATAGACGAGGCGCAGAACCTGCGGCCCGTCGACGTCAAGACAATCGTGACGAGGTGCGGCGAGGGGACAAAAATCATCTTCACCGGCGACCTCGACCAGATCGATACTCCGTATCTCGATAAATCAAGTAACGGCCTCGCCTATCTCATAAGCCGCTTCATAAACGAAGAAAACTTCTGTTTCCTGAACCTCACGGACGGCGTGAGATCCCGGTTGGCAAAGCAGGGGGCGAGATTGTTGTAGCGCCTTCCGGTCGCTGCGAGACGGCACTCTCTCCTTCGCCTCGAGAGATTCATGATGGCGGAATCAGCATCCCCTAAATTTCACATCCCTTTCATATTCCTGTAACAGAGAGAAGTTTATATTTGATGATGAGACTGTTCAGGAAAGTTATCGACATAATCGTGACCTTGATGATTCCGCTCGTAATCCTTGCACTCATGATAGGGATTGCGAGGATATTCCTCGATTTGAGAGCAGTCTTCAAGAGTCCGACCATAGCAATCGGGTTCGACATCATGGTAACAAACATCCTCTCGATGTTCGTGGTGATGGAGCTGCTCAAAGGGATCATCGAATATTTTGAGATACACAGGGTGAAAATAACCTTTATTACCGATGCCGCAATGGTTTTCATCCTCAGGGAAATCATGATCGGCATTTACGAACATACCATGGGATGGACGGAAATACTTTCGATTTCAGGGCTTCTCATCGTCGTCGGCGGCATTCGGACGATGGCGATCGTCTATTCACCGGATAAAAACAAGGAGGCGGCGATACATGAGCAGGGAATGTGTTGAGCGAATAGAGACGATAATCGTAACGGTGATATTGATGGCCGGTATTTTGCTCATCGGGCTCCACTGGAGATGAGGTGGCTGCCTGAGGCCCTCATTCCGGGCGATGGCAAATGCCGGATCGTCATGGCGATGAGGACGGGGAAAGGAGGTGACCCCAATGTGCCCGAATTTTCGGAAAGACACTTGCGATGTGGCTGGTATCGAGCCAGAAAGGATAGCGTGTGCCGATAAGAAATGCTGCCGGACAGGAGAATGGGAGAAATGTAAAGTCTACATCTCTCAATATTTCATTTCGGCCAGAATGGCATCTGCCAGATTTCGTTAAGACGAAAAAAGGATGAGAGGAGAGGCTGAAGCATTCTTCCGGGAGATCCGGGAATCTTTCCGGGTCTCCTCTTCCTGCAGGCTACGAAAAATTAACCGGATTGTAATATTCCTGTAACAGAAGGGATGCTAAACTGACATGAAAGCAAGAAAGGAGGAGCATATGTATCAAAGAAGCGGGCTGATCTGTCGTCACCTGAGGGGGAGCTATGAAGGAGCGAGGTGCGGCGTTCTCAATCAGCTGGTCAGACTCGTTGAGGACGCTGACATAAGACTCTGCATGAGCAGGCACTTCGAAACGTGTTCCTACTATATGCTTTCATTGCGGGGATACGCTGCCGACCCAGGGGTGGTCTGCGATGGGGCTGAGAAATTGTAACACAATTGTAACATTGTCTTAATAAAGGTTTAACACTATTTTGCTTTACTAAAGACATGGTAATACTTGCAGAAACGAAAGTTGCCGAAATAAGATGTCCCTCATGCGATTCAGAGGCGCTTTATAAATATGGAAAAATCAGGACCGGCAAACAGAGGTTTCTCTGTCTGATGTGCGGAAAGCAGCATACCGAGGATGCCAAGAAGATTACGGCGCAGGGCAAACCGGTCTGTCATGAATGCGGGAAAATGATGCACCTTTATAAGATAGAGGGCGACCTCGTTCGGTTCAGGTGTTCCGGTTATCCGGAGTGTAAAACGTTCAAGAAATTCAGGATGAAGGAGGAGTAGGATGAGCCATTATATCCATAACGTCCCGGGCAGGTTGCGAGTAAAGAGTCCGGCAGTGAAGAGGAATCAGGATGCCGCGGATGATATCAGAAAGGCGCTGAGCACCATGAGCGGCATTGCCACTGTCGATATTAACCTTGTTACGGGCAGCATTCTGGTCAATTACAACCCGAAAGCCGTGCATGAGAAAGATATCATCGGCCTCCTTCAGCGGAAAGGCTATTTTGATGCCGCAAAGGCCTTGACGAATGACCAGTACCTCCAGGGCGTTGCTTCAAAGGCAGGGAATATCGTCGGGAAGGCGATCTTCGGAACCTTTGTCGAGAAGGCCCTTGAAGGATCAGCGTTGTCGCTGATAACATTCTTCATATAGGAAGCGAATCGATCCCGCCTTTCTTTCCCCTCGTGAAAATGAGCTGTCCCTTTTGACGATCCCTCAGCCCGAAAAATGAATGGATGAATTATAATACCCGAGAAGTGTGTTGCGTCACGAGCCGGGAGTGCCGATCACAATTTATATTCATTTGCCGGCATGACGGCGGTCGAGACAGATGGATTTCAGTCTCGCGGACGCCGGGACGTCCGGTGAGGTCATAGAGAAGGCGACGGAAAAGAAAGGAGGAGAGGAGAAATGAATTTCTGGGACAAGGTCAAAGGCGATCTCCAAAAAGGAGTGGAGGAAGGCATTACCTTCGTCAGGGAAGGGGCCTCCGTTGTGAAGAAGAAGGCGGAAGAACTCACTGAAGAAGGGAAAAGGCGGTATCGGATTTATGAGCTGAAGGCAGCGGTGCAAAAAGAGATCGCAGAGTTGGGCGGTAAGGTGTATGAACTGAGCGGTAAGGTCAGGAATCCGATGCTTGACAGCAAGGTGAAGGCGATTAGGGCGAGAATCAAGAAACTGGAATCGGAAATCATGAAACTCGAGGGAACCTTGAAGACCGGGGCCAGGAAACCGACTGCAAAGAAGAGGACCGTAAAGAAGGCTGCTACTAAAAAAACGGCGACGTCGGACTGAATAAAGCGAAGAGGCTTGCCGCACGGGCAGAGGACTGAACTTGCTGTCTCCTGCCCGATTCGCATAATGATCCATTTAGGTGACCGTGCTTCGCCTGGAAGCAGTCGCCCCCGGCAAACTCGTCTGGCGATAGGCAGACCGAACGGACCTACGAAGTCACCTATCCGAGGTGCACTGTGAGAAGATCATCCAGATAATCTTCGGCGTAGTCTGGTTCATTGGCTACGATGCGCTCTGCCTGAAGCCAGTTGTCGAGGTCATGGCCCTCGACTCTTCCGCTCTTTACGTACAGTTCACATGCCAACTGTGCGATGAGATCGTGCGGGTTCATGTCGATCACCTCCTCCTCCGAGCAGTATCTGCCATTATCGTAGCTCGTCGCCCAGCTTTCCGGCGGAGCTGCGGGGATATGATGTGCGGCCAAAAGCCTTTCGCTCTCATCCCCGACCGCGATTGCGAAAAGACGGGGATAGAGCTGTTTCGCATAGCGGAGCATCGCAGCGCCTAAGCCTTTCCTTCTCTGAGCCGGGCGGACCATGATGAAGGACAGATAACCATCGGGTTCGACGAACATGAACCCTCTTCGCCGAAAAGATATTCGAATGGTCTGCAGGGTACGAAACTCTTTCAGGACCTCCGACATCGCTACACTCCTTATGACTGCGCCGCTATCAATATCAGACAGTGCAATCATACCGGACTGAATTTACATTACATTGACAATAGTGTTACATGTCGATGAAATGTTGGTCGCGTCTCGGCCGAGAGGGTGGGGATGGGAGAAATCTACACGACTTTGATTGGAAGAGGCGGAGAAGGGAAAATGCCGGTGCTCCTCACTACACCATGGAGCATCAACATCCTATGTGAGGGCTGGACCCCTAATCTAACTCCCAATGAACCGGGGCTAGAAAGGATCCATCTTGAATTGTCTTCATTACTTTCCTTGCAAACTCCGCATCAGAAACTTCCGGACTGTAAGAAACGATTACCGAGGCCGCACTTTCATTTATGCGAATATTCCTTATATTCTCCAGAGACTCCAGGAGCGACTGCAGGCGGTTCGCGTAAGACCTATCTGTCTTCAGTCGGGGGACCCTCAGGCGGATGCGTCCACTGGTCTGGTGGAGGAGGCTGGAAATGGCAGCCGGCGCCGGCGATGCCTTCGCGTAAGCCTGATACCCTCCCCCCTTCAGACGTGCCTTTCTGCGCTCTTCCAAAGAGACGCTAAAGCCCTCCACGCTTTCAAAGTATGCGACCAAGTCAACAAGGAGATTCTGCAGGACCGCTAATCTCTCGCGTCCCTCCAACTCCTCTGCCCGGTCAGCCCGGTCAATGGCCTGAAGGGTACTCCGTACTGCCGTACTCTGGTACAACGCAGCATGTTTGCTCAGTTTATCGCTGATCTCCTCCTGGAACTGAAAGAGCGGGATAGACTCAAATACGGGGAGCGTAGCTGTGATCCCTCCCATACGCCGCACCACTGCTTGGCCGAGAGAACTTCTTTCGTCTATACTGAAACGAAAGGCATCCCCTGGAAAAGTGTGGCTCTCCCAGACTTTTCCTATCTCTCTGGTCATCTCTATTACCCTGGGGTCCTTTGTGTAAGGGCCGTACCGGTAAATGAGAAACGCCCACCCAAAATACTGGCTCAGATGAAAGAGGACCTTAAGTGCGGCCGGGGAACCATATTCATACTGATCCGGATACTCCTTTTTAAAATAAGCCAGATCGTCCTCCTCAAGAAGGCGGTAAAGTCTCAATTGCAGCTCTTCTGTTGCGAGGATAAAAGAATTTACGAATAGGGCAGCCTCCTCGTCGCGTTTGAGCTGCCTTCCTTTTTGCTGCTCCTCGCTCCAGGTCCAGACTGACCAGATGCCTGCGGCTAATGCCGACAAGACAGAAAGAATTAGTGTTGGATTCATATCTGCCCTCCTTTCCAACGAAGAGAAACCGACTAATATCTACCTTATAGCATGTTCTGCCTGCTCTTGCAACCTTAGCCAGTGCATCTTTCGGTGATTACACGGGATGATGATTAACAGGGCGGGCGCTGTTTGATATTTTGTGAGTCGCAAACTCAGGATATCCCGAGTGCAAGACATACAGGAATACGGAATGGAGGAGGATAATGAAGGCCTCGCGTCCCTCCATGAGAATGAATACTTGCGGAACCAAACACCTGGCGATTTGCGACTCTGTCTGCGACGAAAATGAATAAGGAGTAACCACAAATAGGTCACGACACGTTATTTTCGGTTTTCGGGGGGAGGCGAACTGTCTTCCTTTTCTTTTCCTATCTTGTCTTTCGGCGGAGTCACATTAATCTCATCAGGTTCGGATAGGCCTTTTTTGTAATTCTTGATTCCCTGGCCGATGCTCTTCCCTATCTCTGGAATCCTCTTTGCGCCAAACACAACAATGGCGATTGCGAGGATAACGAGCAGATCCTGCGTCCCAAGCATATATGACCTCCCTTCTGAAACGAGTTTCTTATTGCCGGCAAGAGCGCCGATTTCTTTCAGTATATACCTTTCCCGGCATTTTTCAAAGGCTCCGTCATCCCGCCCCCAGGGAAGACAGAATAGCCATAATTCTTTCGCCGAAGCAAGATTCTGAGAATTCACAACCTCTTAATCTTTCCTTCACATTATCGTAACATGAGACCTTTAAAATTTCGTTTAACGATTACAGGGGAGGGCCTCTGTTTAGACTTGCATTGCGATCTGTATCGCAACGTCTGCAAGATGAGTTCAAGAAAACGCTATAGCGGAAGAAGGAGGGCGAAATGAAGAAAGTGTTGGTGGCTGTTGTGAGCGCTGTTTTCATCCTTGGCTTCGGTTACGCTTCATACGCGATCCACGACATGGATGCACAGGGAACGCCTGTGATGCAACCCGAAGCCGATGCTGCGAAGCTCTATACCTACATCATGAAACCGAAGCCTTATTTTAGTCGCCTGAAACTCTGGCCGGGGAAGAGGAAGCTCGTTTCAGGCAATGACCCGCACGGCCCTCTCACAACGACTTATCTCAATGACACCGCTCTCAGTGCGTTGAGCAAAGGGGACATGGTTGATGGCTCCTGCATCATAATGGAGAATTACAGCGCCGACAAGAGGCTTGAAACCCTTACCGTCATGTATAAGGTGAAGGGATACAATCCTGATGCCGGTGACTGGTTTTGGGTGCAATACTCCTCGAACAACGGATACGTGCTGGAGTCGGGGAAAGTAGATTCCTGCATTGCCTGTCACAAGTCGAGACAGGATACCGATTATCTCCATAAAGAGAGGGGATAGTAACTGACAGGAGACGACAAGATAGCTAGCCGGCGGATATCCTGGTTCTTTCTTGTCGTCCTCTTTTTTTCGATTCTTGTTTTTTCTCTTTATCGCGGAAGCGAGGCATCCTGCGAGGGAACCCATCTTTTCTCTGTCGAGCGCAGTAAAAACAGGAATCTCCTCTTCTACGATATTTGCCCCGATGGAAGCAGTGATCTGCCGGATCTGAACGCCGTGAACGTCTACTGGATTCTCGAAAACGGCAAAAAGGAAGAACTGAACGATATTGAGCGGACCTACGCCTACGGTATTACGTTTCAGGAGAAACTCGAGAGGAATAAGCTCATCATCGCTCTCGCTGCCTTCAGGGGAAGAAAGATCACCATCGAAAGGATAGACGAAAGATACAGGGCGGTGACATCTATCGACAACCGGCAAATTGTCATCGAAAAAGTCTTCATAAACTCTGTTGACAGACTCTTCGGGATGCCCGAGGTCCTCTCTATCGACATTTACGGTTTCACGAAGCCGGGGAATGTCCCGGTAAGAGAAAGAATCAGTCCATAAAAGGACCGGTCTATCGAACGGTTCTTCAGGAACGGTGACCGTCTGCTCATAGAGATAGACATGGAAAGAGGTAGACTTACAGGTTCGACGCTAGTGCACGCGTTCATGATCTCGATTCTCTTCGCTGCACCGGGTTTTCTTTTTGCCGATGACTGCAAGATAATTGATTCTAAAAAAACCGAGAGGGTAGAGGGGATGATTCTGCCCGATGGCGGCATTGTTCCGATTGCAAAATATCAGTGCGCGAGCGTAATGGTGCGCAATAGCGCCCGCGGAGAGCGACTCCCTCGTGATATTGTGGTGAGCGCCACTTTTACCGACGCCAATGTTGACGCCAAAAGGATAGATGGAGACCGGAAGCGCTTCAACGGAGGTGAGATCCAACAGTGCTTTGTATGTTTTCAAAGTGACTTTCCGATCGAGGATATTCGCTGCGAATTCAGAAAGAAATAACCGGCCTTGATCTGTCAGACACTGTGAGATCCCCGTACTCTTTCAGCTTTGTAAATTGTCTTTTTTTGTCGGTTGTATCGCGAAACAGTCATAGGCCACCCTTTCTCCCTGATAGTTGGTGCTGCCCCGCCTCACGATGCGCCATCCCTTTAAGTCGTGCCAGCTCTTATCGGCGATGGCTGCACCCAGTGACTCGTCGTCTTTCGTGAGATCTGCCAATTCGCGGTTCTGGGTAAGGACGACGGTCTTGATTCCGGGTCCCGCGATAATCATAAGTGGCTCGATACGCATGTTCTCCAGTTCGGGGATTGTTGCGGGAGCGACGACGGAGCGCGCCTTCAATTGGATCATCCGGGCGCGGGTGTCAGGCCCTGCATCTTCCATGGCAAAATGCGCCATGTCCAGCAGCCTCAGACGAGCGGCATTCAGATCCTCTATCTGGTTAAGGTCTCTGGACTCAGGATGCTTGCCGAGCACCTTGACAAGGGTTGAAACCTCCTTCAAATACGGGCTTCTCTGGTTATCCGGGACCAGAAACATGATGACAAACCTCACCAACGGCTCACCTGGTTTACCATAATCGATGCCCTGAGGACTCCACCCGATAGAGCATATCAATTCTCCATCAAAGGTGACCGGTGCATGGGGGCAGGCCCAGCCATTTCCTAGGGACGTATTAGAGACGCTCTCACGAGACAGGACAGCCCCCACTATGTCGGTCCCGGCAGGGACTGAGGGAACCGCTTCCAGCAAGCTCGCGAGGACTTCAAAGGCATCTTTTTTGTCGTTGTCAGGCAGCTCGATAACGCGGCCATCTTCCAAGGCTTGAAGAATAGTATGGAGCATTTTACTCACCTCCGAATTTCTTGAAGAACCACTGCTTCACCTTATGTGTCATCACGCTGTAGAGAAACAAAAACGCTGCGATCCATCCCCAGTAACTGAGCGGCAGCCTCACAAAGCCGAGGGTATCAGCAAAAGGAGAGTAAGGGAGCCAGATTCCGATTGCCATGACAGCGAGGGTGGTCATCGTCATAGGCAGAGATGCGCGGCTCTGAATGAAAGGCAGACGCTTCGTGCGAATGATGTGGACTATGAGAGTCTGTGTCAGGAGGGATTCTACAAACCATCCCGTCTGGAAGAGCTGAGCGTGGACTTCGCGTCCGGCCTGCCCCTGAGCAACATCCAGAAAGGCCTTGCTGTTGAATACAAACCACATCAGAGCAAATGTAGCATAATCGAAGATCGAGCTGATCGGGCCGATGAAGATCATGAACCACTTTATGTTGCCGATATCCCATTTGCGCGGTCGCGCGATCTGCTCCTCATCCACGTGATCGGTTGGGATGCCGGTCTGGGAGAAGTCGTAGAGGAGATTATTCAGGAGAATCTGAAGGGGCTGCATCGGCAGGAAAGGCAAAAGGTAGCTCGCCCCCAGCACGCTGAACATATTACCAAAATTTGAACTGGCCCCCATGCGGATATACTTAATGATATTGGAGAAGACCTTCCGTCCCTCCAGAATGCCGTCTTCAAGGACGAGGAGGCTTTTTTCGAGGAGCACGATGTCGGCAGACTCTTTTGCCACGTCCACTGCCGAGTCCACAGAAATCCCCACATCGGCAGCGCGAAGTGCAGGAGCGTCGTTGATACCGTCACCCATATATCCCACAACGTGCCCGCACTGGCGCAACGACTCTATCACGAGTTCCTTCTGGAGCGGCGCGAGCTTTACCATCACATTCGCCTCGATGACAGACTTTGCGAGCTCTTCCCGGCTCATGCGTTCCAGGTCCTCACCGGTGACTACCCGACTGACTTCCAAGCCCACATCCCGGCATATCTTGCCGGTCACGAGCGCATTGTCGCCGGTCAGGATCTTGACTTGCACCCCTGTCTCCTGCAACAGTTTGACGGCCTTGGCAGAGGAGTCCTTGGGAGGATCGAGGAAGGCGATATAACCGAGGAGGATCAGGGCGGATTCGTCCTGGGTCGTGAACCGTGACTGCTCACGGGGGAATTCCCGGTAAGCGATGGCGAGACATCGGTAGCCCTCGTTGTTCAAACGTGAGACCTCTTCAAAAAGATCGTCTTTGATCATGTCGATCAAAGGATAAATCTCCCCGTCTAGTTGGTAGTGATCGCAGCAGGCATATACCTCTTCAACCGCGCCCTTACATATGAGGACATGGTCGTCCTCAAACTCGACCACGACGGACATCCGTCTGCGCTGAAAATCGAAGGGCAGCTCATCTACTAAACAGCAGGTGCGTTCCACTTCGAATTCCCTGTGTTCGAGGATCGCCCTGTCGAGGAGGTTGCGGTGTCCAGTCTGGTAATAGCTATTCAGGTAGCCATAA
>DASPUT010000052.1 GCA_035622735.1 Thermodesulfovibrionales bacterium
CGATGGAGAAGGAATTGCGGTTTGCGATCAGGGAAGGCGGAAGGACGGTGGGAGCCGGAGTCGTGACCGAGGTGCTGGAGTAACGAAAGAGGCAAAAACAAAGATGCAGGGCTATTGGGTGATTTCTGGAACTGTGTCTTACGACAGTAATGGAGAGATGCAACGATGAGAGATATCATACTGTTTCAGTGTACAGAGTGCAAAAATAGAAACTATTCAAGTATGAAGAACAAGAAGAATACTACGGACAAACTTCAACTGAAGAAGTATTGCAACAACTGCAGGCGACACACGGTACATAAGGAGACTAAGGCGTAGGCCAGTAGCTCTAACGGCTAGAGCATCGGACTCCAAATCCGAGGGCTGGGGGTTCAAATCCCTCCTGGCCTGCCATATTATTTGATGCGTGGATGTGACCCGTATAGAGATACGTCAAGGGAGAGTTCCCGGCGATGCGAATTATGGAAAAGGAGGAAGCAGCCCGACGAGCGCATGGTTTTGCGGAGAGGGATAAGAGCCTTCCGGGGTGCGAACGAAGATGATTGAAAAGATAAAAGAGTTCTTCGGGGATGTGAAGGTAGAGATAAGGAAGGTCGTTTATCCGACGAGAGAGGAACTCATCGGTTCCACGTGGGTCGTCATAACAACCGTCGTTGTCATCTCTGTCTTCCTGGGATTTGTCGATTCCGGTCTCTCGAAGATAGTGAAGATAGCGTTAAGGTAGGAAATGGGAAAGAACTGGTATGTAGTACATACGTATTCGGGCTATGAGGAGAAGGTAAAACTCAGCATAGAGGATAAGGTTGAGAAGAAAGACCTGAAGGAAAAGATAACAAGGATTCTCATTCCGACAGAGCGGGTCATAGAACTCAGGGGCGGCAAGAAGAGGGAGAGCGACAAGAAATTTTATCCCGGGTATGTCCTCGTCGAGATGGAACTCGATGACGAGACGTGGCATCTTGTGAGAAGTACCCCGAGGGTGACCGGCTTTGTGGGCGGAACGAAGCCTTTCCCCCTGCCTGATGAAGAAGTCGATATCGTGCTGCAACAGCTCGAGAAGGGGCCTGCTGCCCAGGTCAAGACCCAGTTCCAAAAGGGTGAGAGCGTCCGGATCATCGATGGTCCGTTCACCAATTTTGTCGGATTTATCGATGAAGTCGATATGGACCACGGACGGCTGAAGGTTATGGTCAGCATCTTTGGCAGGCAGACACCGGTTGAGCTTAACTTTTTCCAGGTCGAAAAGGCATAGAGGGAAAACGAGACGCGCAAATCAGGACGAAAGAATGCGGGTCTCTTCAGTTTGAATTTTCATTTGGAGGAGGATTAGATGGCAAAAAAGGAAATCACGGCACAGGTAAAACTGCAGATACCTGCTGGTAAGGCAAATCCTGCGCCCCCTGTCGGACCGGCACTGGGGCCGCACGGCGTTAACATAATGGAATTTTGCAAGGCATTTAATTCGCAGACCCAGGCTATGGGTGATACGATCATACCCGTTGTCCTGACGGTATACGCCGACAGGTCCTTCACTTTTATAACCAAGACCCCACCTGCTTCGGAACTCATTAAGAAGGCAGCAGGCGTTGTCAAGGGTTCCGGTACACCGAACAAGGAGAAGGTCGGAAAATTAACTGCCGAACAGGTGATGGAAATAGCGAAGACGAAACTACCTGATCTCAATGCATACTCTCTCGAAAAGGCGGCCGCGATTATCAGGGGCACCGCGAGGAGTATGGGGGTAGACGTCAGCGACTGACGGGAAAAATCCATGTATTCGAGTCTGGAGGTTAGCCGATGGGAAAGAAGATAGATGCTGCCGCTGCGAAAGTCGAAAGCGGCAAGGAATACCCTCTCGAGGAAGCGCTCAAACTGGTAAAAGATCTTACTTATGTAAAATTCGATGAGACGGTTGATATAGCACTGAATCTCGGGGTGGATCCGAAGAAATCCGATCAGATGGTAAGGGGGACCGTTGTGTTGCCGCATGGTACGGGTAAGACGGTCAAGGTTCTCGTTTTTACAAAAGGAGAGAAGGAAAAGGAAGCCCGTGACGCCGGAGCGGATATTGTCGGGGCGGAGGATCTCGTCGAAAAGATCCAGAAGGGATGGCTCGACTTTGATAGCGCGGTAGCGACCCCTGATATCATGGGTCTCGTGGGTAAACTCGGAAAAATCCTCGGTCCGAGGGGATTGATGCCGAACCCTAAGCTCGGGACGGTTACGTTTGATGTTGGGAAGGCGGTGAAGGAGATAAAGGCGGGGAAGGTCGAATATAAGGCTGAAAAGGGAGGGATCGTGCATGTCCCGATAGGAAAGGTTTCATTCAATGTGCCCTCTCTTTTCGAAAACGCAAAGGTCGTTATCGATTCGATCCTAAAGGCGAAGCCGGGAACGAGCAAGGGGAAATACCTGAAAAAGGTCACCCTGTCCTCGACCATGGGCCCAGGGATCAGGATCGATATCGGCAGGCTTACCGCAAAATAAAACGGTTGTCTTTAACGCGCGGACATTGTCCGCTCTATATAGTGTCAGATTGTCGGAGACAGTAGGTGGTCGGCGTAAATATCTCTCGCCTCAGGCGGAGAGATTGCCTACCGAGACAATGCGTGTCGGCATCTAAGGATAGTCATTCATGTGGCATATCCGGTCTCGATGACGAGGTCTCTGGGAAAGGAGGATGCTCTGAATAAGGAAGAAAAAGGAACGGCGATAGCGGAACTCAAGGGAAAGTTCTCAGAGGCAAAGGCGGTAATTTTCACAGATTATAAGGGCATGACCGTTGCCGAGTTGTCGGAGTTGCGACGGCTGCTCCGCAGCGGTGGTCTCGACTACCGGGTTGTAAAGAACACCTTGGCCCGTATAGCCTCGCAGGATACTCCCGTAGCCGTAGCAAAGGATGCGTTCAAGGGCCCGGTGGCGCTTGCCGTGGGCTATGACGATCCGGTAACGGCGGCGAAGAAGATTATCGAGTTTTCGAAGAAGAACGAAAAGCTCAAGCTGAAGGGCGGCGTGATCGAGGGGAAGTTTCTCGGAGCCCAAGAGGTGAGGGCTGTGGCGGATCTGCCGCCACGGGAAGTGCTCCTGTCAATGTTGGCGGGCGCGTTGCAGGCACCCATGAGCAAACTGGCGCGCGCGCTTTCCGCAACAGTGAGCAATCTCGGGTATGCGATGCATTCATTAAAAACAAAAAAAGAGAGCGGTCAATAAGTCCCTTCGGGAAAAGGGGATTATTCGCCCATTACTCAACAATAAGGAGGATCACAGATAATGGCGGTTACAAAGGAACAGGTTTTTGAGTTTATCGATTCCATGACGATACTCGACATGTCGCAGTTTATCAAAGAGTTTGAAGAGAGATACGGTGTTACCGCTGCAGCACCCATGGCTGTTGCCGCTGCTCCCGGCGCGGCTGCCGGCGCGGCTGCGCCTGCCGCTGAAGAGAAGACGAGTTTCGATGTCATCCTGGCGTCTGCCGGTGAGAAGAAGATCCAGGTTATCAAGGTCGTGAGGGAACTTACGGGGCTCGGACTCAAGGAGGCAAAGGATCTTGTCGATGGCGCTCCAAAGCCCGTGAAGACCGGGGTGACGAAAGAGGAAGCCGATAGCATCAAGGCGAAACTCGAGGAACAAGGAGCGAAGATCGAGATCAAGTAAGGGTAGGTGCTGCGAGGGTAAGTGAAGGAAATGAGCGGTGCAGGTTTTCCCGCCCGCTCATCCGCTCACGTGCTCTTTTGAACGCGTCAAGGGAAGAGAAGGAGAGATATGGCAACGGTTCGCAGAGAGAGATTAAATTTTGGCAAGGTTCCGCCTATCATGGAGGTCCCCAATCTCATCGAGATACAGAAAGATTCCTTCGAAAAGTTCCTCCAGAGGGATGTTTCGATGGACGGGAGAGAGGATGTCGGATTGCAATCAGCGTTGAAGAGCGTCTTCCCCATAATGGATTACAATGAAACGGCGTCCATCGAATTCCTGGGGTACCTTCTGAACGATCCGAAATTCAGTGTGAGGGATTGTTTACAGAAAGGCATTACCTACGCTGCTCCGCTCAAGATAAGGGTCAAACTCAACCTCTGGGAGGCCGAAGAAGGCGGGAAGAAAAGG
>DASPUT010000053.1 GCA_035622735.1 Thermodesulfovibrionales bacterium
GGGAAACAGCGGCGGCCCCTTGCTTAATTTAAAGGGAGAAGTGATCGGCATTAACACAGCGATCATTGCGTCTGCCCGTGGTCTCGGATTCGCTATCCCGGTCAACATGGCGAAAGAGGTGCTCCCGCAGTTGAAGGAGAAGGGGAAGGTGACCCGGGCATGGCTTGGCGTAGGAATTCAAGAAGTAACGGAATCCCTCGCCCAATCTTTTGGGCTGAAAGAGAAGAAGGGCGCCCTGGTATCGCAAGTCTTCAAGGACAGTCCAGCTGAGAAGGCGGGCATCGAGCAAGGGGACATCATCCTCAAATTCGATGGTAAGGAGATCAATGACTCGAAGGAATTGCCGAGAATCGTGGGTGAAGCGGCAGTCGGAAAGACTGTGGCGATAACACTTTCAAGAAACGGCTCGGTGACCACCAAGGAGGCAAGACTCGGAGAAATGACTGATGATGCTGAGGTCTCGAAGGCTCCATCTCACAAGAAGCTGGGGATCGCCATCCAAGACATCACTCCAGAAGTTGCAAGGGCACTTGGCATAAAGGATGAGACCGGGGTTGTGGTGACCAACGTCGAGCCGGGGAGTGCAGCCTCGACTGCCGGAATCCAGCGAGGAGATGTCATCCAGGAGGTTAACCGCAAACCGGTTAGGGACACTCAGGGCTTCCTGCATATGATCGAGGGAGCAAAGGACGGAAACGTTCTCCTCCTGATTCACAGGGGAACAAACGACCTGTTTGTTGCTGTGGCTCCAAAGTAGTATGAGCAAGATCCGGCAGGGGAGGCACTCCCCTGCCGGAGCCCACAACATTTGAGAAGGAGCGTGCGATGAGATGTTCAAAGGGCAGGTTGTCGTATAGGCAGTGCATACGAAAGGACGTTACCGAATCATCAAGATTGGGCACTCGTGGTGAACAGGGTTCGTCGATTCCCGAGGAAACGATGAGTCCTCCAGGTTATCGGGCGATTGTGAAAACAATGTCCGACCGTAAACCCCCATGTGTGCAGTGTGAAGACAGTAAAGTGGGTTTTTGTATGAAGACGGGGTTTGAATGTCAAGAGTTCGTCAGGTACTCGACCATACCGCTGACGAAGGAACGAGAGCGCCGAGTGACCGGATGTTCGGGGGAATCCCCCGCGGAATGCGATCAGAAGAATAATGCTTTATCTGAATGAAATACATGGAAATGGTGGGCCCACCAGGACTCGAACCTGGGACCAACCGGTTATGAGCCGGTAGCTCTACCAACTGAGCTATGGGCCCGAAAATGGATTGCGATGGTGAGAATAGAGAGAATCGGGAATCTTTTCGGTGTCCTATTCTAAATGGTCGACTCCGGCCGGGTCAAGATGCCTCCATAAATGTCCTGAGCCACTTCGACCGCGATGGATGCTTCAGCTTCCTGAGTGCCTTCACCTCAATCTGCCTGATCCTCTCCCTCGTGACGTCAAACTCCTGCCCCAGTTCTTCAAGGGTGCGAGGCGCGTCCTCGCCGATACCGAACCTTCTCTTGATGATCTGCGCCTCCTTGGGGTGAAGGGTGCAGAGGACCTTATCGATCTGCGCCTTCAGATCGCCGCTGATCGCTATATCGAGGGGAGACAGGGTCGCCTTGTCTTCGATGAAATCCCTCAGGTGACTGTCTTCTTCCTCCCCTATCGGGGTCTCGAGAGATACCGGTTCCTTTGATATCTTCAGGATTGTCCTCACCTTTTCGATCGGCATGTCGACTCTCGTTGCTATCTCTTCGGGAGAAGGCTCGTACCCCAATTCCTGGACGAGTTCCCTCGTGGTCTTGGTGATCTGACTGATCACCTCTACCATATGTACGGGTATCCGTATCGTCCTCGACTGGTCGGCGAGAGCCCTCGTTATCGCCTGTCTGATCCACCATGTCGCATAGGTGCTGAACTTGTATCCCCTCCGGTATTCGAATTTGTCGACGGCCCTCATCAGGCCGATATTGCCTTCCTGAATGAGGTCCGAGAAGCTCAATCCCTTTCCGATGTAGCGCTTCGCTATGCTGATGACGAGTCTCAGGTTCGCTTCGACCATGGCGTCTTTTGCATCGCCGACTTCCCTTCCGGCATCGGAGAGTATCTCCGTCATCCGTTTCATCTCTCCATGGGGCGCACCGATCGAGCCTTCCTGCTTCGCAATCTCATTGAGGTATCCGCGATACCTCTCTTTCAGCGATTCGTGGGCACCGGCAAGTGTCTTTCCCTTCGAGGAGGTCTTTGAAATGGTTTGAGAAATGCCTTTCCCGGCAGCTTTTTTTTGAGAATCACGCTCCAGCTTGTCGACGTCAATACCGAAGGTCTTGAGCCTTTTGTTCAAGGGCGTCATCTTCTTCCTAATTTCTTCTATCTCACCGACGGTCTTTCCGAGTCTTTCGGCAAGTGCCGACATGACGTCCTCTTTGAGCCGCAGTTCCCGGACAGTCTCCACAATCTTTTCCTGGTTCTTTTCGAGGAATTTTCTGAGTTCACGGGCGCGGGATTCAGTGGTCGCCTCCCCTTTTCCACTGCCTTTCTTTCCGGTGACCCGGCCAGTCTCCTCTCCGCGAGGAGTGTTATTCCTGGTGGTGACGGGATAATGTCCGTCGAAGGCAGGCTTTCTTTTCTCGTAGAGCTTTCTTATCTTCTCCGTGACTGCGAAGAATTTCTCCCTTTTTTCGACAAGGACGTCTTCAGCGTCGACATCGCTCTGGATGAGCTCGTCCAAGGGGGCTTCCCCGGTTTTCACGAGGACACCGAGGGTTATGAGTTTATCGAGGGCAAAGGGAAATGAAAATATGCCTCTCAGTATCTTCTCTCTGCCCATTTCTATCTTTCGTGCCAGGTCGACTTCGCCTTCCTTCGTAAGAAGGGGAATGTTTCCCATCTCTTTGAGGTACATCTTAACGGGCTCGTATTCGCCCTCCATAAGGGAGACCTTGTCCTCGTCTCCGAATGATTCCCCTTCGATTTCCGGCTCTTTCAAGAGCTCGGGGTCATTGCCATCGAAGTCGCCGTCAAAACGCTTAAAGCCTTCTATCACCGGGCCTCCTTTATCAGTTTCTGCCACTCCGGCAGAAGAGCATTCAGCATCTCACTATCGGCGGAAATTTCGGCCTGTTTGATCCGCTCATGAACCTGCTTCAGCCTGTCGTCGTCTTTTCTTGCCTTGATCCTTCTGACGCAGTCCTCTATATTTTTGTCCACGGTCTCGCGATCGAATCCCGGACTCACCGTGAGCAGCGTGACAAGCGCCTTTTCTTCGTCGTTCAGGGACGGGAGGAGCGCCTCGACGCTTCCCCCCCCGCCTCCTGAAATGAGTTTCGAGAATATGTCTCCCACGGACTGGTTTCTGAACTCGCAGCCCGAAACGATGGGTGCTATCCGCTCGAGCCTGTCGGGGTAAGCGATGACGGCGCTTAAGAGGAGAACCTCCTCGTCATAGGAGCACGCCCTCACTGACAGACGGGAAGACGATGGGTTGATCCTCGTTCTTTCTCCCAATTTCTTCCCGAGTCTCATCATCTCTTCTCTTACGACTGTCTCGCGGATGCCCGACCTTTCCGAAAGCTCCCGAATGAGGTCCTCCCTCATGATCGCGTCACCCGCCGCCGAGATAATTTCGAGGGTCTCGCGAACCGTCTCGGTCTTGTCTTTTCCCGTCAACCCGAGGAGAAAATCGACGACGGAGCGCGACGCAGCGAGGAGCTTCCCGAAGGGCACCGCGCCGTGCTTTCTCAGGAAACTGTCGGGGTCTTCCCTCTCGGGCAGGAGGAGTATCTTTGCCCCGAATCCCTGCTCAAGGAGAAGAGGGACCGACCTCTTCGCGGCTGCTATCCCTGCCTCGTCGCCGTCGAATACGAGGATGGTTTTCTTTGTGAATCTTTTCAATTTTTGAAGATGACCCGGCGTCAGCGCGGTGCCGAGGGGCGCCACCGTGTTGATGAACCCGTATTGGTGGCAAAGAATGACATCGAAATATCCTTCGGCTATGAGGGCGTATCCCTTCTCCCTGATGCCGCTCTTTGCATGGTTGAGCCCGTAGAGGGTCTCTCCTTTCTTGAAGAGCGGGGTGTCAGGAGAGTTCAGGTACTTCGGCTGGGATTCGTCCATCACCCTTCCGCCGAAGGCGATGATCTCCCCCTGGACATCGGCAATCGGAAAGATGATCCTGTCCCTGAAGGTATCGTAGATGCCCTTCTCCCCGGAAGACGCTATCCCGGACTGGAGGATGAGGGTTTCAGAGAAGCCTTTCCGTCTGAGCGATCTCGAAAGGAGATGCCAATCCTTTGCAGCATAGCCGAGGGAGAAGGTTCTTACCGTATCATCGGCAATCCCCCTCCGCTTTAGATACGATAATGCGGTCTTTGACGCTTTCAGGTGCTCCGCAAAGACTTTCGACGCCTCCCTGAGCAGTCCGACGAGTTTCTCTTTCGTGTCGTCCTGCCTGCCCGGGGAGGAAAATTCTTTCGGATCCAGGCCCGCCTTCTTTGCAAGAAGTTTCAGGGACTCGGGAAAGGAGACGTTCTCGTACTTCATGATGAAACCGATACTGTCCCCCCCTGCGTTGCAGCCGAAGCAGTGAAATATCTGTTTTTCGGGATGTACCATGAACGATGGCGTTTTTTCTGCATGGAACGGACAGAGACCCTTGAAGTTCTGGCCCGAACGTTTCAGTTCGATATAGTCCGATACCACGTCGACGATATCGAGCCGCGCCCTTATCGCATCAATGAGTTTCTCAGTCTTCATTTGAACGGCCGGTACGAGAACATGTTACGAAACAACGGTCAGGCAGGAGCAGGTAATCTGCTGAAACGCCTGAATCCGGAACACTCCGATATTTCGAAGGGAGCTGCGATACCGCGCACTAACTCATCGAGAAGGAGATTCAGACCGAGGCTGTCACTCGATATATGCCCTGCGATGACAACATTGAGATGGTTCTTTTCGGCCTCTTTCCGATGTTCTTCGCTGAGGTGCATAGCCACAACGGTGTTGATCCCGCTCGATGCCATGCTCTCGAATATTTCCTTGGATCCTTCGGTGCCGCCGGTCATATCCACGAATATGCGGCCTGCCTTCCTCTTCTGCGACCCGATGAGAATCTGCGGTCCTGCGCCGTTGCGGGCAGCCTCCCGGTATTCGAAGATACCCTTGAGGATATCCATAACGTCAGCAATGGTATATGGTTTTTCTTCGTCGAATCTCCCCTGCAGATAGGTTGCGACCATGTTATCGGCGGGCGTGTGGAGGCAGATGAAAGGTATTCCGAGGAGTCTCGCAGCGTCAACGGTCCTTGTATGGTTGACGGGCAGGAGTTTCCGCTCAACCTCCTTGATCCTCCCCTCCATGAGGTCTTCCGCGGTGCTGATCGGGATACCGTATCTGTGGAGGATGTCGGACTGCATCCTCATGACGTCATAGAGTTTTGCGTAGGCCCTCCCGCCAGGGTGATGAGCAGCGACGAGATCGACCTTCATCCCCTTTTCTTTAAGCCTGTCAAAAAGGAGCAACTCGCCCACCTCTATGTCTATCCCGACGAGGATACCCGTTATTTCCTCTTCTCCGGTCCCATTGAGCATCCTCGAGTCTGCATAGGGATGGCGGAGGGTCTCAGGGTCAAAGACGCCCTTCTCATCTTCTTTCAGGGCGTCGTAGTCCTTCTTCTTTGCCTCGAGGTCCCGGAGGATGGTCTCTCTCCCCCTCGGGTCGTTTTCCATGCCGATGGCAATGGCTCTATCGTAAAGTTGTCGAAGGTTCATAGAGAGGTTACTCCCGATCGCGATCCATCAGTTCTTTCACCCGTTCGTTCACATACGTCCCATCGGCAACGCCTTTTATCTTCGGCATGAGTATGCGCATCACTTTGCCGATGTCGCGCATATCCTTCGCGGAAGATTCTCTTATCGCATCGAGGATCATTCCGTCTAGCTCCTCACGGCCGAGCTGTCGGGGCATGTATGACTGGAGTATCGAGATTTCCTCGGTCTCTTTTGCGGCAAGGTCCCTCCTTCCGGCCTTTGTGTATTGCTCCACAGACTCACGGCGTTGCTTCACCATGGAGGAGAGGATGAGCACTATCTCTTCATCCGTGAGGCTTTTGCCTTTTTCTATTTCCTTATTCTTTGCGGCAGCCTTTGCCATTCTCAGCACGGAGACCTTGAGGCCCTGCGACGCTTTCATCGCCGACCTCAGGTCCTCATCGAATCGTTGAAGGAGAGACACCTTATCGTACCGCCACTCTTATCTTCTTGAGAGCCTTCTCGCGTGCAGCGATCGCCTTCTTCTTTTTCTTGACGCTCGGTTTCTCGTAATGCTCCAGCTTTTTTACTTCCGAAAGGATTCCTTCCCTCTCACATTGTTTTTTGAATTTTCGGAGCGCATTTTCGAAGGAATCATTCTCCCGTACCCTTATAGAGGGCATCCATATACCCCTCCCCCCCGTTATCGGATTCTCCCATCTGTTTGTGAAAGGCCAGAAAGGTTCGAAATAATGTACCAGGTATTTCCGAAACATGTCAAGGCTGATGGGATGAGCGGACGGGGAGAATTACGCTCGGATTTCAGTGCCGATTCACGTCTTCCGGAAGTCTATAAATGGGGAGTCTTCAGGGGCCATCACTCCTGATATCCCCTGATGTGATAATAGGTGTCCAGAGTCTTCAAGAATGCCTCCCTGTCTATTGGGTGAAGCTGAGTAGTGCCGTCCTTCGTGCCCTCCTCTTTGAAAAACCGTTCCGGCAGGTCGTCATCGGATCTCGCAAAACCGTTCAGCCCGTTCAGATGCCGTTCCAGGCCCCAAATCCTCTCGCCGGTTCGCAGAAGAGACTGTACATCATAGAGCCTCCCCGTTACCGCCTGAACCGCCTTCGCATACTCTTCAAGACCCGCAGCAAAAAAAACGAACTTGCATGCGGTCAGGGAATCGACGACGGCGTTCATGTCCTCTGCTATCTTGATTATCCGGGCCTTCCCTTCAAAGGAAAACCTGTCCGTGGCGACCGGTTTCCTGAGGATTTCGTGGCTGATGGGATAGGCCCTGAGGTGGCACCCCCCCCTGTTGGACGTTGCGTATGCGAGAGCCATTCCGTAAGCTCCCCTCGGGTCGTAGGCAGGGAGCTCAAGCCCTTTCACGGACATGCTTGTTTCCGGACGACCCATGGATGAGGCGTATCTCCATGAGCCTTCTCCGAGGGCTTCACCGTTTTTCGTTTTTCTTTCCGCAATCTCGATGAGCAGCTTCACCATATCACGGGGGGAGAGCCTCTTCCCTTCTATCTCTGAAAAACACGCTATTGTCGAGGCGGCGCTGATCGTGTCGAGGCCGTACTCGTTGCAGATCCTGTTCGCCTCAACAATGCTCTCCACATCACTACAGCCGTTCAACGCGCCAAAATGGGATACGCTCTCGAATTCCGGGATGATCTCTCCCGCGGAGCCGATCTTCTTGCAGAGGATGGGACAGCCGGCACATCCGGTTTTCCCTGCGTTGTACCGCGTCTTCATGGCATACCCGGAATATGCCGATGCGAGGGGGAAGAATGTGCTCCTGAAGTTCTCCGTCGGCTCCATCCTCCTCGCATGGATAAGATCTACGAGGGCCGCCGTCCCGAACTCAGAGAGCCCGAGCTCTCCGAAGACTGCAGGGGACGCCCGCAAGAGTCTCATGATCTCCTCGCGGGCCTTCTTCAGTCCTTCTCTATCCGCGACGGGGACTGTTCCGTCTCCCTGAACTCTTATGGCCTTCAGCTTCTTCGCGCCCATGACCGCGCCGAGTCCGCCTCTTCCTGCGAGGTAATGGCCGTCAAAGACGATCGAAGAGAACCGTACCCATCCCTCTCCCGATCTCCCGATGGTCGCATACGAGCCTTTCCCCCCGATACGTTCCCCTACCTCGGAGGTATTCATTCCGACCAAACTATCGGCATCTTCTATCGATACACGGTCATTCTCGATGACGATGAGGACCCATTTCCTGGATGCGCCGGTTATTTCGATGAGATCGAACCCAGTCTTCTTCAGTTCCGTGCCGAATCTCCCTCCGACGGAGCAGTCGAATACCGTCCCGGTTAAGGGCGACCGTGAGATGACAGACATCCTCCCCGAAGTCGGCGCGGCTGTTCCGACGAGAGGACCGGTGGCGAAGATAAGCGGCATCTCGGGAGAATCGTAATTCTCAGTTATCTTCGGCGCGACCATGGCAACGCCGATGCCCCTGCCGCCGAGGTATCTGTCGCATAATTCCTCGGGGGTCCTGAAGATTTCGATCTCACTCTTCGTGAGGTCGACCCTGATGCTCTTCCCCATATAACCGTACATGGATACTCTATTTTACCATTGCAGGCTACTTTTTCAGGCCCATCGGACAGTTCCCTTCGGGATGACAGATGCATCATTCTGTTCCAGCCGCAGCCCCACGAGTCATTGAGTTTGCTTCGGTGCACGGGAGCGGACAGGGCAAACAAGAGACCCCACGGGTTTCATCAAGGCGCGGCCGGAATCCGAGAGGGGATAGAAGCCCGAATGAATGCTTCTCGTTACAGCCCGACCTTTGTGATAACTCCGTGGAGTTTTTTTGGCGGGAACATGTAAAACTGGATGAATGTCGGCGTCAGCCGCTTGATGACGGCGAAGAGCTTCCAGATAATATTTCTCGTCGAGATGTCCTCTATGCCGTAGAAGACGACCCGTTCATCTATGGCCGCTTCGCGTAGTATCTCGTCCACGTCAATGCCTTCCATATATCCCATCTGCATCTCAAAGACGCGGAGGCCGTTTGCGAGGTCCTCCCTGAAGAACCCTGCGACGCCGTAAGGGTCGTCCCTCTTTATAAGGGAGACAAAGATATTGTCTTCATAGAGTATGCCGTGGTAGAACATCGTCTGCGTGATATAGAAGGGGATTTCCCGGACGTCTTTCAGGAGGAAGAGGGCGGTGCCCTTGATTCTTTCGGAGGTCCCGTAGACCCTGTTGAACTTCAGGAGAAAATCTTCGAGGGGCATGAAATCCATCATCCGGTAAAGTTTCCTCTGCCCCTGCGTATAGAGGAGAATCGTCGCCAGAGGAAAGAATGCGATGACGAGCGACCAGTATCCGCCGTGGGGTAGTTTGGTAAAGTTTGCGCTGAGGTAGGTGATATCGATGAATGTCACGAGCAATGAGACGAAGGCAAAGAAATGCTGTTTCCTGGCCGAAAAGATCCAAATCATCATGATGCCGGTGAGGGTCATGGTTCCCGTGACCGCCAGACCGTATGCGGCGGCGAGGCGGCTCGATTCCTGAAATTGGAGCATGATGAAGAGCACGGCAAAGAGCAGGAACCAGTTGACACTCCCGATATATATCTGCGACCTCCTCTCCCAAGAGGTATAATCGACCCTGAACATCGGCATGATCCTTGTGTTGATGCCCTGAAAGACGATCGAAAACATCCCGCTGATCATCGCCTGAGACGCAATGATCGTCGCGGTGATGCTCAGGAGAAGAAAGGGCACATAGAAAGTCCTTGCATGAGAGAAGATCATCTCGAAGAGGATGTTCTTCGCTTCGGGATGTCTCAGGAGATAGGCGCCCTGTCCCAGATAATTGAACACAAGGGCGACAAAGACCCCCGACCATGCCTGCCGGATCGGTCTCGCCCCGAGATGGCCCATGTCGGCATAGAGCGCCTCGCCGCCCGTCGCGCAGAGGATGATCTCTCCCAGGGCGATAAAACCAGCGACCTTGTTTCTCAGGAGAAACTGTATGCCGTGATAGGGATTGAGCGCATCGATGACCGCCGGCGCCTCGAGTATGGAATCCACCCCTGAAATGAGAAGAGCGGCAAACCATACAATCATGATCGGCCCGAACGCCCCCGCGACCTTTTCCGTCCCCTTGCTCTGGAACGCAAAGAGGATGACTGCGATGACCATCGAAATGAGCACGATGACTGTCTTCGACAGGTTTTCCAATCCCGGGATGAGCACCGCCCCTTCAACGGCGCTCAATATGCTGATGGCAGGCGTGATGACCCCGTCTCCTATGAGGAGCGAGATCCCTATGAAGGAGAGTATCGACACAAGGATGATGCTCCTTCGGGACTTGAGTCCGGAAGCAAGAATCTCCCTCAGCACGATCGTTCCTCCTTCTCCCCGTCTGCTGAGATTCATGGCTATCCAGGCGTACTGCACCGTTACCAGGGCAACGAGAGTCCAGATGACGAGGGATAGGACGCCGATGATGTTGTCATGAGTCGGTTTCAGGAGAAGGAAGACCACCGTCAGCGTGTAGATAGGACTGGTTCCGATGTCTCCGAATACGAGACCGAGTGACTTGACGATGCCTTTTATCTGGTTCTCTTTCTCCCGCATGTCCATGACCTTCCGGGTCCGTCTATTTTAGCTATCGTTTGCAACATTAACAAGTAGTACTCGAGAGCGACGACTCATCCGCTCTCATTGGGAATTCAGGGCATGAACGAATCAAGAACCTAACAGTACCATTTCATATTGACAAATTCTTCTTTCCGTTCTAAAGTAAGTTCAAATAGCAGCCGAAGTCCGTTCAGAGAACGGACGCGGGGGACCCGAACATTTGGGGCGTATTCCTTCAGGGATAGGGCACTTCCAGGCCCGAGCCCGACAGCTAACCTCGCAGGCATTTGGAAGGGCAACAGGCAGAAAATAGGAACCGCCGATTGCCGGCGGTTTTTTTATTTTCTCCCTCTCCTGCCCCTCTCAAAAAGAAGGATTTATGGTGCTGTAGAAATTCCCGTTTAAAAGCGTCGAATTGTGCGTTATTATTCTGTAAGGGCATTTAAGGAGTACTGTGCAGATTGAGAAGGGGGGAAAAAGAGAGAAAATGGAAAAGGCATCAATTTCAATATTCCCGATCGTATTATCCGGGCTTGTGGCCACCGTCTTTACCACCTCACCGATGCCCGATGAGGTGAAGCCCGGTCAGACGGACGCCATGGGTGACCAGGTACGTTTTAGGAGGCGACTATGCAATACACAGGCATGACATTTGATATTGCCCAGATCTTTGCGTTGTTGGTTCTGCTCACGCTCCTTGTAAGGCCTCTCGGCGGGTATATGAAGAAGGCATACGAAGGCGAAAGGACTTTTCTTACGTCGGCGTTCGGCCCTTTGGAAAGACTCCTTTACAGGGTGGCACGCATCAGACCTGACGATGAGATGAACTGGAAGCGCTATGCTCTTTCTATGCTCATCTTCAACTTCGTGGGGCTGGTGGTGATGCTTGCGGTACTGATGCTGCAAGGGTATTTGCCGCTCAACCCCGGTAAGTTTCCGGGTTTTTCCTGGCATCTGGCGATCAATACAGCCGTGAGTTTCGTCACGAACACCAACTGGCAGGCGTATAGCGGTGAAACCGCTGTGAGCTATCTCACGCAGGTGATCGTCCTCGCAGTGCATAACTTTCTTTCGGCTGCTACGGGAATGGCTATCGTCATAGCCTTCATTCGCGGGCTCGCCCGGAGGACCGCAGAAACGATAGGCAATTTCTGGGTGGATATGACGAGGAGCGTTGTCTATGTCCTCCTGCCGATATCTCTTATCGCCGCTCTCGTGCTCGTTTCTCAGGGCGTCATCCAGAACTTCAGCCCTTACAAGACAGTCCAACTGGTGGAACCGACTCGCTACGAGAAGCCGAAGCTCGATGACCAGGGCAACCCCGTGAAAGACGAAAAAGGACGGGCTGTGACCGAGAAGCTGGCACTGAAGGAGCAGACACTGCCTATGGGACCGGTCGCGTCTCAGGAGGCGATAAAGGAACTGGGGACAAACGGGGGCGGTTTCTTCAACGCAAACTCAGCTCACCCCTATGAGAATCCGACGCCGCTCTCCAACTTTCTCGAAATCCTCCTCATCCTCTCTATCCCTGCTGCCCTCACGAATACCTTCGGTCGCATGGTCGGCAAGACGCGGCAGGGGTGGGCCATTTACACGGCGATGATGGTCATCCTCATTGTGGCGGTCGGTGCGCTTTATTGGGCTGAATACAGCGGCAATCCTCTGCTTCAAAGGCTGGGTGCGCCGGGTGCCAACATGGAGGGCAAGGAGATACGATTCGGCCTCGGTGGCACCTCCCTCTTCACGAGCGCAACTACCGGCACGTCGTGCGGGGCGGTAGTTGCGATGCATGACTCATTGACACCCCTCGGCGGGATGATCCCTCTCATGCTCATCCTCTCGGGCGAGGTTGTCTTTGGAGGAGTCGGATCGGGCCTTTATACCATGCTCGCATTCGTCATCATCTCGGTCTTCACTGCAGGCCTCATGATCGGCAGGATCCCAGAATATCTCGGGAAAAAGATCGAGGTCAGGGAGATGTGGATGTCCGTGATCACCGTCCTTACTGCGGGGGTCGTCATCCTCCCGTTTGTCGCGATAGCACTGATCACGCCCTCAGCGGTGAGTTCCATGGCAAACCCCGGTCCGCACGGCCTGAGCGAGGTCCTCTACGCCTTTGCTTCAATGGCCAACAACAACGGCAGCGCATTTGCCGGCCTGAACGCGAATACCGTCTTCTATAACCTGATGGGTTCTCTCGCAATGCTTGCGGGACGATTCGGTCCGGCTATCGCAATTCTGGCCATGGCCGGTTCCCTCGTGAAGAAGAAGCATGTCCCTGCCAGCGTCGGCACGCTCCCGACGGATCAGCTTCCCTTCATATTCTGGCTCGTATCGGTCATCCTGATTGTCGGGGCTTTGACCTTCTTCCCGGTCCTCGCCCTTGGGCCGATTGTGGAACATATGATCATGCAGGGAGGCGTATAGTCATGGCGAAACATGGAGAGAAGAGCAAGGGAATATTCGATCCGAAACTGTTAAAGGCAGCGTTTATAGATTCGTTCAGGAAGCTCGACCCGAGGGCCCTCTGGAGGAACCCGGTCATGCTGTCGGTCGAAATCGGCAGCGTGATCACAACGGTCAATTTCATCTACAATCTGGCGAGCGGAAGAGGGGAGCCTGCCTGGTTCACCGGGGCTGTTTCAGCGTGGCTCTGGCTGACGGTTCTCTTCGCCACCTTTGCGGAGTCCCTCGCGGAAGGACGCGGCAAGGCCCGCGCAGAGTCTATGAAGAAAACACGAACCGAAATTATGGCGAAAAAATTGAAGAAGCCCGAACCGGGCGGGCAGTACGAACTTGTCCCCTCGACGCAACTGCGCAAGGGAGACGTGATACTCGTCGAAGCGAAGGATCTGGTCGCCGGTGATGGCGAAGTTATCGCCGGCGCCGCGCTCGTCAACGAGGCGGCTGTCACCGGGGAGTCTGCACCCGTGGTCAGGGAATCCGGGGGAGACCGCAGCGCTGTGACGGGCGGCACTCAGGTGATAGCGAACAGCATTGTCGTCCGAATAACGGCGAATCCCGGCGAGACCTTCCTCGACCGCATGATCGCGATGGTTGAGGGCGCGAAGCGACGGAAGACGCCGAACGAGATAGCATTGGAGGTTCTTCTCGTTGCGCTGACCGTCGTCTTCTTCCTCGTCGTGGTGAATCTTAGTCCGCTTTCGGTTTATAGCGTCAAGGCGATGGGGCAGGGCCAGCCGGTTACGCTGGTGGTTCTCGTCTCCTTATTCGTCTGTCTGATACCGACGACGATCGCGGCGCTCCTTCCCGCCATCGGCATCGCGGGAATGGACCGTCTGTTCCAGAGGAATGTCATAGCCCTCTCCGGCAGGGCGATAGAGGCCGCAGGGGACGTCAATGTGCTGCTCTTAGATAAGACCGGCACGATTACCCTCGGAGATCGCCAGGCGGTCGCCTTCATACCCGTATCAGGGTATTCCGACAGGGAAGTCGCTGATGCGGCACTCATGGCTTCGATGACGGACGAAACCCCCGAGGGTCGGAGCATTGTGGTTCTTGCGAAGCAGAAGTATGATCTCCGCATGCGGGAATTGCCGCCGAATGCCGAAACGATACCCTTCAGTGCCGAGACGAGGATTAGCGGGGCAAATGTGGCGGGGCGGGCTTATCGGAAAGGCGCCGCCGATGCGATCATGCGCCATGTCGAGGGCGGCGGCGGAATCGTACCCCAAGACCTCCACGGGATTGTCACGGAAATCGCGAAGTCGGGAGGGACGCCGCTTGTGGCGTGCTGTGATAAGGATATCCTCGGTGTCATTAATCTCAAGGACATATTGAAGGGGGGCATCCGCGAACGATTCCTCCAGCTGAGAAACATGGGGATTAAGACCGTGATGATCACCGGCGACAATCCTCTCACGGCAGCGGCCATCGCTACTGAAGCAGAGGTGGACGACTTCCTGGCCGAGGCGAAGCCCGAGGACAAACTGAGGCTCATCCGGGAGAACCAGCAGCAGGGGTACATGGTAGCGATGACCGGCGACGGCACCAACGATGCCCCCGCTCTTGCGCAGGCCGATGTCGCGGTGGCGATGAATACCGGGACACAGCCTGCGAGGGAGGCGGCAAACATCATCGACCTTGACAGCAACCCGACGAAATTGCTCGACATCGTCGAGATCGGCAAGCAGATCCTCATGACGAGGGGGACGCTCACGACCTTCAGTATCTCAAATGATGTGGCAAAGTATTTTGCGATCATCCCCGCCGCCTTTGCCGCAGTCTACCCGCAGCTCGGGATCTTGAACGTGATGCACCTCGCCAATCCGTTCAGCGCAATCCTTTCGGCCGTTATCTTCAATGCGATCATCATTCCGCTCCTGATTCCGCTCGCGTTGAAGGGGACACCGTACCGGCCGATGCACGCTGAAAAGCTGCTCATCTATAACCTTTTGATATACGGGGTGGGAGGGCTCCTCGCCCCCTTTGCTGGAATTAAACTGATTGACGCATTGATAAATGCCTTGATTTGAAAGGAGAGGCCTCATGAAAGAGATAAAGAACGGCGTACTGCTCTTCGTGGTCTTGTCGCTGCTGACCGGTGTGCTCTATCCTGCCGCGGTGACGGTCCTCGCTCAGCTCATCTTCCCCTGGCAGGCGAACGGGAGCATCTTGTATGGATCCGACGGCAGAGCAATCGGTTCTTCCCTGATCGGGCAGCCGTTTTCAGACCCGAAATACTTCTGGCCGCGGCCTTCGGCGACGACCGATTTCCCTTACAATGCCCTGGCATCGGGAGGGTCAAATCTCGGCCCGACGAATAAGGAACTCATCAGTCAAGTCGGAGAAAGGGTGAAGACTTTCCGGGAATCGGCCGTTCAGGGGCCCCTTCCTGCTGACCTCGTGACAGCCTCGGGCAGCGGACTTGACCCGCACATCACCCCGGAAGCAGCTATGATACAGATACCGCGCATCGCAAAGACGCGACATCTTTCCGAGGATGTGGTAAAAGACCTGGTGCAAAGGCATCTGGATGGCCGCCAGTTAGGTCTCCTCGGATCACCGAGGGTGAATGTTTTGAAACTGAATTTGGCTCTCGATGCAGTATCTACGGGTTAATACCCGAATACCGGTCCCTCGAAGGCAGGAACCAGGGCAAGAGAAGATTGATCCGGTTTCGCGCGGTGAGCGGAATGACAGAGAAGGGATATACAAATATGGCTGAAGACGAAGAATACAGGAGACCCTCTCCGGAGGCGCTCCTTGACCTTGCTCAAAAGGAAGAGACCAAAGAAAAGCGGGGCAAGCTCACCATATACTTCGGATCCGCTCCCGGTGTCGGAAAGACCTATGCGATGCTCCTTGACGCGCGCCAGCGAAAAAAGGAAGGGATAGACGTTGTCGTGGGGTATATCGAGACCCACGGAAGGCCTGAGACCGATGCATTGCTGGAAGGTCTCGAAATCCTCCCTCCTCTTGTCGTCACATACATGGGCGTGGAACTTAGGGAAGTCGATTTAGGGAAGGTGTTCTCACGCAGGCCCAAACTGGTGCTTGTGGATGAGCTCGCCCATACGGATGCCCCGGGTCTCCGCAATGCCAAGAGATATCAGGACATCGAAGAGATACTGAATGCCGGCGTAGACGTGTACACGACGATGAACGTACAGCACGTCGAGAGTCTTAACGACATCGTCTACCAGATAACGAATGTCCGTGTTCGCGAAACAGTGCCCGATACGGTGATTGAAGGGGCAGACGAAATCAAGCTCGCCGATCTGCCGCCCGAGGAGTTGATTAAGAGGCTCCACGAAGGAAAGGTCTACGTGAAGGACATGGCGAACAGCGCGGTACAGAAATTCTTCCGTCCGGGGAACCTGCTGGCACTCCGGCAGTTGGCTCTTCGCGCGGTCGCGGGCAGCGTAGATGAGAAGATGCGCAGTTACATGCAGGCCCATGCCATAGCCGGCCCCTGGTCTGCGATGGAGCGCGTTCTCGTTGGGGTATTCGCAAGCCCTTACGCTGAGAAGTTGGTCCGCTCGGCATTCAGGCTCGCGAATGACATCGATGCCGAATGGATCGCCTTCTACGTTGAGACGGAAAGGCATGGGACACTTTCGGAGAAAGAGATGGAGTGGCTGAATAAGGCGATGGACCTGGCGAAGCAGTTGGGGGCACGCCTCGTCTGGATCAAGGGAGACGACGCGACGGAAGTGATGGCCGAATATGCACGGACTCATAACGTGACGAAGATCGTCATAGGGAAACCCCGCCGCTTCGGACTTGTCCAGTCGATTCCTAAGAAGCTTCTCGCGAGGACTCCCAACATCGACATTTACCTGTTGGACGCGAGGGTCGATCCGAAAGTGATGCCGAGGAAACGGGTGACGTTCCTGAAGCCGATGAATTATGTCCTCGGCGTTCTTGCCGTGGGGTTTATGTCGATCCTCGCCTTTCTTTTACGGAGTCGTCTCGATCAGGTCAACCTCCTCTTTCTGCTCCTGCTGCCGGTCATCCTGAGCGCGCTTTACCTGGGAAGGGGACCTTCCATCGCAGCGGCAATAACGAGTATCCTCATCTTTGACTACCTCTTCGTCTCTCCCGCTTTCAGCTTTGTGGTGGTAGATGTGCAGTATTTTATTTCCTTCGTCGTGTATATCGCGGTCGTCGTAGTGATCAGCAACCTCGCCTCCCAGCTGCGAAGCAAAGTGGACTTGCTGAAACGGAGTGAAATGAAGAATATAGCACTCTACGGGCTGAGCAAGGATTTGGTAACGGCCCGCACCGTAGAGCAGGTTCTCTCGATCATGGTCAGCCATACAGTAGAAATATTCCCGTGTGAAATGGCCGTCTTTCTGCCTGAGCACGAACGTCTATCGGTGAGAGCGAAGACCACGGAGTTTGAAGTGAACCCTCAGGTGCTCGGGGTGGCATCATGGGTCTTGATCAACAAGCAGCCTGCGGGTCACGGCACGAGTACCCTGCCGCAGGCAAAGGCCTACTACCTGCCGATGATGTCGGGAGAAGAGATTATCGGGGTTGTCGGATTCGATTTTAAGGGAAGCGAAGAGATCATGACGTCCGAAAGACGGGTGGTCCTCAAAACGATTACCCGCCTCGGCGCGCTGGCGATAGAGCGTATCAGGGTCCAATAGTAACTGCGAGAAGACGAAATGGTTCGGAAGTCAGGAGAGAAGCGATGACTCAGGAAAAGCGGAAGCTATTCTTTTCCGGCATCGGAGGGAGCGGGATGTCGGCGATCGCCTGTTTTATGGCCGACAAGGGCCGGATCATTGTCGGCTCTGACAGGGCATTCGATCAGGATCCTCATCATCCTCTCAGCGGCCTCTTGAGGGCAAAGGGGATTACGATCGTGCCGCAGGATGGCAGAGGTATCGACAGGTCCTTTGACCTTGTCGTCTTCAGCACGGCGGTCGAACCGAACAGACCCGAGGTCCTCAGGGCAAGGGAACTCGCCATCCCGATGAAGACAAGACCTGAATACCTCGCCGAGATCGTGAAAGCATTTGAAACCATAGCCGTTGCCGGCACGAGCGGAAAATCAACCGCATCGGGCATGCTCGCATTCCTCATGGAGCGGCTAGGGATGTCTCCCAATTTCATAGGAGGAGGGAGGGTCCGGCAGTTCAGGACGGAGACAAACCCCGGTAATTCCAAGGCCGGGAAGTCGGACTATCTCGTCATCGAGGCCTGCGAGTCGGACGGGACGATCGTCGACTATCGACCGCACCATTCGATCATCTTGAATCTCGACCTCGACCATAACCCGATAGACAGAACAGCCGAGATGTTCCGGGTGCTGATGGAGCATACAGACGGAATGGTCGTCATAAATGCGGATGACGCTCACGCCGGAGAACTTCACGCACAAGGCGTAATCACCTTTTCCATCGATAATCCTTCGGACTACAGAGCGCAAGATATCGCGCTCAGCCCATTTGGCACGGATTTCTCGGTGAGGGGTGTGCGGTACAGACTTTCCATTCCGGGAAGATATAACGCCTCGAACGCGCTCTCGTGCATAGCGGCGCTTTCTGAGATCGGCCTACCGCCGGAGGAGATCGCCCTCCTTCTGCCGGAATTTCAGGGGATAGAGAGGCGTTTCGATGTCCATTTCGATGACGGGAGGAGGATCGTCATCGATGATTACGCCCATAACCCGCATAAAATAGCATCTCTCGCAGGAGCGATGAAGAATATCAGGGAGCGCGTCTGCTATATATTTCAGCCTCACGGGTTTGCGCCGACGAGGATGATGAAGGCGGAATACATCGAGACATTCATCAGGAGTCTCCGGGAGACCGATCACCTCGTACTCCTCCCGATCTTTTATTCGGGCGGTACGGTCGCTAAGGATATATCGAGTAATGATCTCGCTGTCGGAATAAGGGCCGGAGGGAGATCCGTCGAGGCAGTCTCGGGCCGTGATGAGCTGCTGAAACGAGTCGGAGAATGGGATGCCTATGTGGTCTTCGGAGCGCGTGATGAGACGCTCTCCGATTTCGCAAGAGAGATAGCCCGATTACTTAGGAAGGAATGAGGACGGATGAGACGTTCCGAGCACCGCCGACTGTGGTTATTCTTTTGAGCTTATGATCCCCGTCGATGGGTCGTACGTGTACTTGTTGCTGTCCAGGGGAATCCCGGCAAAGTCAGCGAGTTCTTTGAGGTCATTCGGATATCTTCCGTTTGCGGCCTGAAAGGCCTTTATGGATTCCTGCAGGTTTTGGATGCTCGTCTTATCGCCGAACTTCTCTGAATCCTTATAGGTCTTCATGAGCCTGTCCCCGTATTGTTCGGCCGGATTCTTGCCTTTACACGATAGGGAGAGTGAGACGAGACCGAGGATAAGGAACAATCGCAGAACCTTCATGATGTTCCTACGAAAGGGTGACGGCGGCATAACCGGTTATAGGGTGTATCCGCTCTCTCCATGCTGGCTCAGGTCAAGACCCTCAACCTCTTCCTCGGTACTCACCCTCAGGCCTACCGTCCAATCGAGGACCTTCAGCATAAGCGCCGTCAATACGAAGGAATAGACCATCGCGACAAGTATCCCGATGACCTGAGTCAGAAAGACCTTCGCGTTCCCGAAGAAGAGTCCGTCCGCCCCTGATGGATTGATGAGCTTCTGGGCGAATAAACCGGTGGCGAGGGTTCCGATGATCCCGCCGACCCCGTGCACACCGAAGGCATCGAGGGAATCGTCATAGCCGAAGCGGTTCTTCATGGTGAGGGAGAGG
>DASPUT010000054.1 GCA_035622735.1 Thermodesulfovibrionales bacterium
ATAATTTGCTGCGGCCCTCATAGCGGCAAGATAATCTTGGGCTTCGGGACTCCCGAAGGGCGCGCAGGCGAGTTCCCTGTCGGGAAGCTCGATCCGGTACTTGCTCACCGCCCTTGCCATGACCTCGAGGAAATCGGTGCAGACCTGATGACCGAATCCCCGTGAGCCCGTATGGATCATCACCGTGACCTGGTCTTTGAAGAGACCGAAGGCGTTTGCGGCCTTGTCATCGTATATCTCGTCCACATACTGGATCTCGAGGAAATGATTGCCAGAACCGAGGGTACCCTGTTGTGCCCTGCCCCTCTCATAGGCCTTCTGGCTTATGAGATCGGGATCTGCATCTTCGCTATACCCACCCGACTCTATTCTCTCAAGATCCTGCGCCTCTCCGAACCCCTGTTCGACTGCCCAGCGGGCGCCACGCAGAAGGAGCCGCTTTTCTGCCTCAGAAGTGAGACGAATCTTCCCCTTCGAACCGACTCCAGACGGTATTTCGCTATAGAGGACCCCGACGAGGTCCTTGAGCCCAGGAACTATCTCCTCTCTTCGGAGATTGGACCTGAGCAGCCTGACCCCTCAGTTTATGTCATAACCGACTCCGCCGGGAGAGATTATCCCTTCCTTGATGTCGAATGCAGCTACCCCCCCGATGGTGAAACCATACCCTGTGTGGATGTCCGGCATCCCCATGGATGCGCGCACAATTCCCGGGAGTGTGGCGACATTCGCCACCTGCTCTACAGATTGATCTTCCAGTCTCTTTTCGAGAATTTCATCCGCATAGATCACTCCCTTCACCCTCATCCCCGTTTTATAATCCTGCGGC
This sequence comes from Thermodesulfovibrionales bacterium, assembly GCA_035622735.1. NCBI lineage: Bacteria > Pseudomonadati > Nitrospirota > Thermodesulfovibrionia > Thermodesulfovibrionales > Thermodesulfovibrionales bacterium. The sequence continues at coordinate 830 of DASPUT010000054.1, forward strand.
ACCTCGATCTTCGTGGCATCTATTCTCTTCAGTTTCTCCAGACCCACGGAATCACCTCCTTATCGGACTGCCGGGCCGCGCATCCGCAATCGACCCTGTTTGTCTATATGTCAAAGATAATCTGTGTTGCCCACCTGCCATCTTCTCTCCCTATGCTGACCTGGTGGTAAGTCGCGGCCTTAACGAGCAATCTCCTTTCATGCCTCGCACCGTCGAAGTCTTCACCGAATACCCTGGCAGTCATGCGATTATTATCCAACGCCATGATCTCTATTCGCTTCCCGATAAAGCCGTAGGCATCAAAGCGGAATATCAGATCGTTGAGCCAGGAAACAAGGAGGCCTTCCAGCGAGTGACTCTCGACCTCAACAAACGCATCCTTCTTCTCCAGAACACCATTGAGATCTGTCATGAGGCTATACATGCCGACTGCTGAATTGACGAAGGCGTCTTCGAGGGTCACACCATAGGCCTTTATCCCGGCATCACCGGAGATGTCTATGGTTTCAAAAAGTTTCACGCTTCACAGGATCAGTCTCAATCCTGCTGCATAGGTTCGATGGAGCTAAGGTCTTCAGACGCGCCTTGGTCTGCATGGCGCTACCAGATGAGCCTCGCCCTCCTGCTCGCCCAGCATGACACAGAGACGTGAACGGAGAACGAGGACGTGTGCCGATGATTAATACCTATCTTTACCCCTAATGCGGCCGTCCTCTTACCGGACCCCGCAGGGCCGTTCGCCAGTGCATTAATCTCCCCGAGAAGAGTCTTCTCGAGGTCGGCTATGGCCGGATATTCGCTGTAATCATGAACCTTTCTGAAAAACTGACGCTTCGCAAGCACAACAACCTGATCATCGGTGGCACCTATCCCGATGCCGATGATATAGGGAAGACACCCTGACCACCGTCTCTTTTCTACGGCATCGATCACACATCTCCTCACACCTTCCAAATTCATCCCGGCATTCAGGGATTGCTCCGGCAACCGGTAAGTCCTGCCTGCCTGCTCGCAGCCGGAATCTTTCAGTATAAGGTCTATTCTGAGCGTATCATCGGGAGTCTCTTCAAGGTATATCACGGGAAAACCGATGCCGGTATTATCACCCGTGTTCTCACCTGTGACTACGTCAATAGCGTTCGGTACTAAGGGGACCTTACTTGTTGCGATGACAGTCGCTTCCCGCACCGTATCGATGAGTTCCCTGTGGCTTAAGCCCTTCGGAGCCGCTATAGAAAATACCGGCACGCCGGTATCCTGGCAGACCGGCCTTGCCGATTGGCGTGCCACTTTGATATTCTCAAGAATTCTCGAGAGGCTCTCCTTCGCAGGCCCCGGTTCTTCTGTCTCGAAGGCCTTCCTTAGTGCCTCTTCGACATCAGGCGGGATCGAAGTCGCAACTTTCTTGTAAAGCTCTACAATGCCATCACGAAGTTTCAGCATGGGTAAGTCCTGTTTCTCATATCGGGATTCTCAGCAATCATGACCATGACATGAACCGTTGTAAAGATACCTTCTCAAGTACTCTAGGACGCGGCATATCATCTGTCGTTTCGTATAACAAAATTATATCACAAATGCCCGCATGCCTGAGGACTCCAAGGGAACCGGAGGACTTTTGCTATTTGGCCTCCCTTTATGTAGAATTAAGGAAACCCCTTCGAGGAGTCAGAAATGCTCATTGTAATGCATCACTCCGCCAGCGATAAGGACATCGAAAGAGTAAAAAAGACCATTGCCATGCTCGGTCTTAAACCCGTTGCGATTCCAGGTTCGGAAAGGACAGCCATAGGGGTCATCGGAAACCAGGGATGGGTCGATGACTCACCTTTCCGGGCGATCAAGGGTGTATTAGAAATAATCCATGTTACCAAGCCCTATAAACTGGTGAGCAGAGACTTCCATCCCTCCGATACGGTAGTAAAGCTCGGAGGGAATGTAAGAGTCGGCGGGAAGTCACCCTTTCTCCTCATCGCGGGACCCTGCGCGATCGAGGGCAAGGAACAGTTATTGAAGACCGCGCGGTTCCTGAAAAAGCTCGGTGTCCCCGTGCTGCGGGGAGGGGCATATAAACCGAGGACAAGTCCTCATAGTTTTCAGGGACTGAGAGAAGAGGGTCTTGATCTCCTCTCGGAGATCAGGAACGAAGTCGGCATCCTGGTAGTTACCGAGGTGATGAGCTCCGAGCAAGTCGGAATTGTCGCAGAAAAGTCTGACATACTTCAGGTCGGTGCCCGTAATATGCAGAATTTTGACCTTCTCAAAGAAATCGGCAAGACAAAGAAGCCCGTCATCCTGAAAAGAGGACTGTCGGCCACAGTCGAAGAATGGCTTTCCTCTGCGGAATACATTCTCCTCGGCGGCAATCCTGACGTCATCCTCTGTGAAAGAGGGATACGGACCTTTGAGACGGCTACCCGGAACACAGCGGATTTATCGGTCGTCCCGCTCGTGAAATCAGGCTCCCACCTGCCGATCATTTTTGACCCGAGCCATGCGACCGGAAAACGGGGGTTAGTCTCTCCTATGGCGCTGGCATCTGTTGTTGTGGGCGCACATGGTGCGATGATCGAGGTCCACCCTGATCCGGAGCATGCGCTTTCAGACGGGCCGCAATCGCTTCATTTCAAAGAATTTGAAAGACTCCACCATCAGATAACGTCGATGGAAGATTTCATGAGACTTTCGCTGAAGGCATGATGAGCCGCAGGTGCTTTTTCCTGACAGCGGAAACTACCACTTGAGTTGAGGCTTATTCCGCAACCAGCTCTCTCAGTGACCTGCAGAATCTGGCGGAGAGGCAGGGATTCGAACCCTGGGTGGGGTTGCCCCCACAACGATTTTCGAGACCGTCCCATTCAACCACTCTGGCACCTCTCCATCTCTCTCTAAAATAAATATGGCAGCCTTAACGGTATCGCGATATAGTTTAAACTAAACCGGCTAAAATAAGGAATAGAGACCGGAAACAGTTATCTCCGTTCTTGAAAAAAGCTTTTAAGCAGGGAAGCACATTCTTCTTCGAGGATGCCCGAGACAACATCGACCCGATGGTTCAGACGCTTATCATCAAGAAGAGTGTAAAGACTTTCGACAGCTCCTCCCTTTGAGTCACGACAGCCGTAGACGAGCTTTCCGAGTCGAGCATTGATCATCGCACCGGCGCACATGACGCACGGCTCTTTGGTCACATACAAGACAGCGCCGCTCAGCCGCCAGTTCTGAACTATCTTTGCCCCTTCCCGCAGGGCGATCACCTCCGCATGTGCAGTAGGATCCAGCAAAGATTCCCTTCTGTTATGGGCAACTGTGATAATGCCGCAATCCTTGCCGACCAGTACGGCTCCGACAGGCACTTCCCCATCGGAAAAGGCGAGGCCGGCTTCTTTCAGAGCCAGCCTCATGAAATCAATGTCTTTATCTTCGCAGCTCACGAACGCCCGCCCCCATGCCCGCCTATTTTAGTGCTATGAGTTGACGGTTTTTCATTCCGACTTGGGTAGTAAATCCATAAGGCTTGACATATTTCCCCACGTCCCCGCAATTCCTCGCCCCGAAGGTATGAAGGAAATCAAGAATTAAGTTTACCATAGCTTCTCGCATCAGGGGTACACGGCCCAATCCTCACAACTATTAGTATGCGTGACCACTAGGGAGACCAATTGTCGCTGCGCATGGTTCAAACACTTACCCGACTCTCAAAAATCCGTAATGCCCCGAGCGCAAAAAAAAGGCAGGTGGACTCCACCTGCCTTTCCCTTGAAGGGGGATTACATCAGGAACCCTTACCAGCCGCTTCCATGGCTGCCGAAATATTGATCGTATAGTTTGTGATACTCCTTTGCCACTGCTGCCAAGACAGTTTTCGGAAAATACGGTATATTCTCTTTGGTCGGGAACGCTGGTGAATCCTGGCTTATACCGCCGCCGTGGCACTGACCGCAGGCGAGGTCTATGTCGACCCAGACAGCGTTATTGTAAACCGCAGGCTCGAGCGTCCAGATGGACGTGTAATTTTCTGGTGCCGTTTTAGCCACGGCCATGACTGTCCATGTGTTGGTCGATGTCGTCGTCCATTTCCCGCCGCCGGCGTCACAAGCGGATACGGTCAAGGCCGTGGTTACCGAACACGTACCGGGCAGACAGGCCGTTCTGTTTGTTACTGCCGCTAATGCTTCGCCCTTTGCTGTAGCGCAGCTTCCGGCGCTCTCAAACTCTTCTGCAGACGGGAATGTGCTGTAATCCGGGTCGGAGTTTATTCTCCATATATGCATGTTTGTGTCCGCTGCACTCGGTTTCGGCATATGGCAGGTCGGACATGTCTGTGCGAAGAGGTTGTCGGGCAAACCAGTGTGGAAACCTAGGGTCTTGGCATATTTGCCGACATGGCATTCAACACATTCTCTGACCGCCCCGGTTTGACCGGCCGCCTCGATAGTACTCTTGTGGACATCGTGACATGCGGCACAACCAGCGCCGTCAAACAGAAAATAGCTGTCATAGTTTCCAAAGCGGGGTATCTCGTTCGGAGTTCCGTTAAACCTGGCATGAACGCTGTTCAAGAACTCTTTGCCTATGATATGCCCGTTGAACTCCTTACCAAATGTGGCTCCGTGGTTTGCCCCGACCTGAATCGCATTTGCGGCTTCGGTCTGACCGGAGAGCATGACGAGGTGGCACTGTGAGCAGAGGGCGGTGGCATCCGTCCCTTTAGGGACTGTAGCTGTATGCCTCGGCGCTTCATGATGCTCTGTGGCGTCGTGACATCTCTCACACTGAATGCCGTCTGCCACCCATGTGCCGGTTATACCACCTGTGACGCCCGGATAGGTTGCGGCAGGCTCGGGCCGGCCGCTATCTGCGTACCCTGTTGTGTGACAGCTCGCGCAGGAGTATGGAATGCCTAAATTCTGTATTACAGTCGTGCCGTCCCCGTTCTTATCAAACAAGGTATAGGGTTCTGGGGCCATCCAATCACCGAAAACATAGAAGAGGACTTTTGTGACACCATTGACAGTAATCGTTCCGTTCGTCCAATCAAAGGTATTTCCGGAAGCGTCTTTTTCATAAACCGCACCGTCAGCTCCCTTCCAGGGCATGCCGGGAATGACTTTCCTCAACATGTTCTTATGGCCGGTCTTAAGGTAACTCGTCTTATCGGGCACTGCCATTCCGCTGAATGGGTTTATCCCGCCGTTATGGCATTCGAGACAGGCTCCGCTGCCGGAAAAGGTAAACGCGGGCCACGTCCATCCGCCTGTTCCGTCATTCACCGCTCCGTCACCCCAGAATGCCTGGTCCCCAAATGTCCCTATCGGAGCCCCAGCTGAAACAAGCGGGATGATCAGGACAATCATGCCCGCTATGAACAACCATATCTTGCTTCGTTTCATACATACCTCCTTCAATATTAATTAGGATTATCCTTTACCTCAATCCAGCCCTAATCTTTTTTAAGGGACCGTCTTACCAATTGAATTTCTTCTGTCCGCTGCACCTCCTCATCACGCGCTGCTTGCGACCTTTCAGTAATACGCATTTCTAACCTATTGATTTAACTTTATACGCATAAGTTGTGCCAGTCTGTACCGGATAGGTAAAGCTGACGATATACATATAGATTCGTCCTATGAGGCCTTAGTCGTTGTCTAAGGATATGGGGGGGCGAGATGCAATAACTATGGGTAACTAAAGAGATAAACCCTAAAAAGCCATTATGAATTTTGGGGTTTTGCTTCTTGAAGTTGCGTAAATTGATGAAAGAATGACGTACGCGGGAACGCCAGTACGCAAAGAAATGCGAATGACATTCCCTTGGTTAAACTACCATAAATTGTCACAGGGGTTCCTTATTTTGTCATTCCATACCTGGGGAGATTCTCAGAAAACAAGTTTTCAAGCCACGGGAATTCATGAGTAAGCGCCTCGAAAAAAAGGCGGATGGATTCTGTTCCATCCGCCTTTTTGGGAAGCATTAAGGGTAATGTCCGCTTTGCATCCCTTAGGAAAAATAATGGCGCGCCCTGAGGGATTCGAACCCCCGACCTGCGGATTCGTAGTCCGACGCTCTATCCAGCTGAGCTAAGGGCGCTTCCTCCTTTATCCCTTCTTGATCCCCTCTTGCAGGCTAAGCCCGAATTTGGGATGTTCAAAGGGGTGGATATTCCGAAGCTCAGGTTTCCCATATAACCACCCCCACTTCTTTCCGGGCTGAGGAAATATCTGATTCCCTTTTTCAAAGACCTTGATCCCTACTGCAGGGTTATTCGGCGCATTTGACGATGATGTTATCTGATCTGGATACATCTTGAAATCGGGAAGAAATTCACCAACGGCCACTTTGAGATCAGAATTGGGTATTTTAAATTCGCTGTTGAGCTTCACGGTAAACTCCTGTGTCTTCTTTGTTGTCTTATCCTCCACAACGAGCTTAACCGCAGACCATTTGCCTTTAACACTTTCAGGGACTACGACCTTCATTTCGCCTTTCGGCATACCCATTCCTGCCGGCGGCATCTGTCCTGCCGGCGGCATCTGCCCTGTCGGCGGCATCTGTCCTGCCGGCGGCATCTGCCCTGTCGACGGCATCTGTCCCATCGGCGGCATCTGTCCCATAGGCGGCACCATCTGAGGGGCATGGGGAACAGGTTGCTCCTCTTTCTTTTTGCACGCGCCGAGACCGAGCGAGAATACCATGACGACTCCCAACCCAATTACCAAGAACCTTCTCATAGTGAGACCTCCTCAATATTTAAATGCAGCATGGGCACTCCTTTTTACTTTTGCGGTCTTGCGACTCGTGGCGGAGAGGCAGGGATTCGAACCCTGGGTGGGGTGTTACCCCCACAACCGCTTAGCAGGCGGCTGCCTTCGACCAGCTCGGCCACCTCTCCTCAAACGAGATATTGTACCAGCTTAAATCCCTCTTTGTAAATGTGTGCCGGAGTCCTTGCGGTCAGGCCGAGTGTCTGCTTTTGTAATCCTCTATAGCCTTCTTCAGGGCATCGGCTCCCAGATTAGAACAGTGCATCTTCTGAGGAGGAAGTCCGCCCAGTTCGTTCGCGACCGCCTCCTTAGAAATTGCCAGGGCCTCTTCAAGGGTCTTTCCCTTCACCATCTCCGTCACCATACTGCTCACGGCTATCGCAGCGCCGCAACCAAAAGTCTTGAACTTCGCATCAACGATCTTTCCTCCCTCGACCTTTATGGATATCTTCATCACGTCGCCGCATGTCGGATTGCCTTCGGTGCCGACACCGTCAGCATCCGCTATTTCGCCTACGTTCCGCGGGTTTGTGAAGTGATCCATGACTTTCTCGCTGTACATACCTTTCCTCCTCTCACTGAGCCTTCATCAATCTATTGAGTTTCCGCAGGCGTCGTATAACACCTGTCGCCTTCCCCTTGTTCGCCCCAGCCTTTCGCAAAGGGGGATATCTCACGCAACCGCTTCACTACCGGCGGGAATTCCGTCAGAAAATAATCGATGTCTTCCTTCGAAGTATCCGTGCCGAGAGTGAAAACGATCGAACCCTGCGCGAGGCTTGAAGGTATCCCCATAGAAAGGAGAACAGGAGAAGCCTTTAGCCCCTTTGATGAACAGGCAGAACCGCTCGCCGCATAGATACCCTTGGCAGCCAGGAGGAGCAGCATCGCTTCTCCCTCGATATACTCAACGGTGAAACTCGCGTGAGCCGGGAGTCTGTTTGTCAGGTGTCCTGTGAGATACACATTATCGACTGCGAGGGCACCGGTGATGAGCCGGTCCCTCAGTTCCTTTGCTTGGGCCATCCGCTCCCCCATTTCTGCTTTCGCCAGTTCAGCTGCCTTCCCCATGCCGACAATGGCGGGAACATTTTCTGTGCCTGCCCTTCTCCCCCCCTCTTGTATGCCGCCGTAGATCAAGGGGATGATCCTGAGACCTTCTCGCACGTAGAGGGCAGCGGCACCCTTCGGTCCGTAAAACTGGTGCGCTGCCATGCTCAGAAGATCTACTCCTAGTGCTTTGGCATCGATGGGTATATTTCCTGCGGATGCGACAGCGTCTGTATGCACAATGACCCCTTGTCCTTTCGCTATTTTCGCGATCTCCTGAAGCGGTTCTATGGTGCCGGCCTCGCTGCTCGCATGGATCACCGAAATCAGCACGGTCTCCTTTGTTATCGCCTTCTTCACCGCTTCAGGATCAACGACACCGTCTTTGTCGGGAGCAAGGTAGGTAACCACAAATCCCATCTTCTCAAGGAATCGGGCAGAGTTCAGGATAGAATGATGCTCCATGCGCGACACGATGACGTGTTTGCCCTCGTGCTGACGGGCCAGTGCTATACCCCGCAAGGCAAAATTGTTTGACTCTGCTCCGCTGGCGGTAAATACAATCTCTGACGGCTTACAGCTTATGAGAGATGCCACCTGACTCCTGGCATGTTCCACCGCACTCCGAGCCTTCATGCCCGACTCATAAACACTGAGAGGATTGCCGTATTCTTCTTTCAGATAGGGGAGCATTGCCTCAAGGACGAGAGGGTGAAGGGGATTTGTCGCCACATGGTCGAAGTAACACTTTCTCATAATTACCTCACTTTCTTGATATAGAACTTATAGTAATCTTCCGTCTCCTCGATGCCGAGGAATTCGTTCCCCGTCTTTTCGCACCAATCGGGAATATCCTCGAGGGCCCCGTCATAATCCGTGAGAATCTCAAGGATCTGCCCCTTGTCCAGCGCCTTTATCTGCTCATTCAGCTTAAGCAAATGCATGGGACACATCATATAGACAATGTCTGCGGTTACATCCGGTTTTATATTCTCGACGAACTTAAGAGCCACGATACCCTATTCCTTAATGGTATGAACGATGTGGGAGGATTTCAGAAGGGGGCCTCTTTCGAGGAGGTCTCTCAGGGTAATTGTCTCGAGAAATTCCTCAATCGTGGCGCCAAGCGACTTCCAAAGCAGGTGGGTAACGCAGCCTTCAATTCTAGAACAGCCCTCATCCGGGTTGAGACAGGACGTTATCGCGACCGGTCCCTCAAGCTCCTTCAGTATCGCAGCTATGCTTATGGCAGCGGGATTTCTCGCGAGGAGGTAACCGCCGCCCGGCCCCCTCACGCTCTTGACGAGACCGGCTCTTCTCAGCTTGTTCAGGATCTGCTCGAGATACGGCACCGACACATCCTGCCTTTCCGATATCTCCCTGATCGTAATCGGATTGTCAGGGTAGCCGCTCGCTATCTCGAACATAGCCCTCACCCCGTACTGTCCCCTTGTCGAAAGACGTAACATGTGTTAACTATAGAATACCTTACTAACTTTGTCAAGTATTAGCCGAGGCGACCAATGAACGTCTGAACGGGAAAGCGGGCAGCGAAAGGAATCCGAATCTAGAGCTCAAGCACCATGATTACTCCATCCTCATGCGGTGCCACATAATACTTCTTCCGCACGCCGATAACCCTGAAGCCGAGACCCTCGTAGAATCCCTTGGCGATGCTATTCGAGGCCCTCACGTCGAGATACAGGAACCGGCACGCCTTCTTCCTGAGTTCGGAGACGACATCCCCAACAAGCGTGTTGGCGATGCCGATTCCCCTATGATTGGGATCGGTGGCGAGATTGAGGATATGGCCTTCGTCGAGTATTTGCTCAGCGCATATATAACCGACCACCGCCTCATGCAATTCCGCAACCTTCGCGATGGAACGTGACTTATGAATCTCATTGAGAAAGGACGTCTCCGACCAGGGGGTCGAGAAAGAGCTCCGCTCAATCCTGATTACCTCGGGGATATCCTCTTCACGCATCTCCCTTACGCGGATCTGCCTCATGAATTCGGTTGAATCTTCATTTCCGCCTCGGACTTCCGCACATAGAGGGGGACAAGGCTTACGGGGTCCGAAAAATCATGGCGCTCCGCCTTCCGCAGTCCGAGATACGCCACATGGGAAGGAGAAGGCGCCATCATCTGAGGAGCGGGGAATAACGCATTCTCTCCGGCAGCCTGCACGAGATTATCTCTGTAAATTGCAGCGCCCTCACCGGCAAATATAACAGGCTCCTTCAGTGTCTCGGCAAGCTCGGAAGGTTTAATAGATCTTTCCTCCATGATTCTCTCGAAACCGCTATCCTTCCATCGAAAAAGAGCGGCGTAGACTTCCTTTTTTCTGGCGTCGAGCATAATGCAGACGGGAAACCGGCTGAAGGGGAAATTCCAGACAAAGGCCTCGAGGGTGGGAACAGAAACCACGGGTTTGCCGGTCGCGTAAGAAAAACCCTTTATGGTGCTCAACCCGATTCTCAGTCCCGTAAAGGAACCGGGTCCTATGGAGACTCCGAATACATCGATATCCCCTATCCTCATGCCTGCCTGTTTCAAGGCCAGGCTTATTCCCGTCATGAGCCGTTCAGAATAGGTCGTTCTTATGTTTAGCCTCATCTCGGTGATCAGGCCGTCGGAGTCGTCCATGATCGCCACGCCGCCAAGCATTGTCGATGTCTCGATAGCGAGTATCCTCATGCTGAAAAGCCTAATACATTGGAACATGTTTTTCAAGGCTCAAGGGTCAACTCTCATGAGGATTTACCTCATGCGTTGCGGCACGACGCCGACAGGGGTTTGAAAACCTGCTCTTGGTTGACAGAATGAATCGTAATAACCTATACTGTTAGTTGAGACTCAGTCTCAATAAAACTATGGACAGGCAACAGCAGAAAGAGAGACATTACAAGACGATCGCACTTCTCGGCAATCCGAACGTCGGCAAGAGCGTAATCTTCGGACTTCTGACGGGGAAATACGTGACCGTCTCCAATTACCCCGGCACAACAGTTGAGGTCTCGCACGGGAACGTTGTCCTCGATGGCAGGAAATATCTTCTCGTCGACTCCCCCGGAGTCAACAGCCTCATGCCGATGAGTGAAGATGAAAAGGTCACGAGGGATATACTCCTGAAGGAATACCCTTCGGTTCTTGTGCAGGTTGCTGATTCGAAGAACTTAAGGAGAACCCTCCTTTTGACACTCCAGATTGCCGAGACCGGCCTCCCGATGATTTTAGACCTCAACATGGAGGATGAAGCGCGAGACAGGGGCATCCTCCTTGATATTGAAAGGCTCAGGGAGATGTTGGGCATAGAAATCGTCACAACGATTGCACCCCAGCGAAAAGGGATCAAGGAGTTGAGGCGCTCCATGATGGAATCTTCAACGCCATCGGTAAGGGTGACCTATCCCCCACTCGTCGAGGAATATGTTGAGAAGATTTCTGCCCTCTTGCCGGACGCACACATAGCGAAACGGGCTCTCGCCCTTATGATACTCTCCGGTGACGAGAGCCTCAGGGAATGGCTCGTAGGTGGTCTGCCGCCTGAAATGATAAAAGAGATAGAGAGACTTCGGGACGAGTGCCAGTCGAAGACCGGTGAGGCCATAAGCACCGTCATCAATCAGAAGAGGCTCGAACTCGCAGGAGAGATCGCGAATCAGGTGATAGAAAAGACTGCTCCGGAAGGCGGAAGGGTCTCCGCTTTTATCGGAAGGATCAGCATGCATCCTTTTTGGGGCATCCCGCTTTTGCTTCTCGTCCTCTTCTGCCTCTACGAATTCGTCGGGGTATTCGGTGCGGGGACCCTCGTGAACTTCTTTGAGAAAACTATTTTCGGCAATTACATCAATCCCATGGCCACAAAAGTGGTAACCATGTTAGTACCGTATGGCCTCATTCGCGAGATGCTCGTAGGCGAGTACGGCCTCATCACCGTGGCGATGACTTACGCCATAGCGATCATTCTTCCCATAACCATAACCTTTTTCATCGCCTTCGCGATACTGGAGGACAGCGGCTATCTCCCTCGACTCGCGATCATGAGCAATAGGGTATTCAACATGATGGGTCTGAACGGCAAGGCGGTACTCCCGATGATATTGGGTCTTGGCTGCGGAACCATGGCGGTCATGACGGCGAGGATACTCGAAACGAGGAGGGATCGGATAATCATAACCTTTCTCCT
>DASPUT010000055.1 GCA_035622735.1 Thermodesulfovibrionales bacterium
ATACAAGGTGTCACCCGGCTACTACCTCATCCCTCTCAAGACGGCGATCGTCCTCTGACTTCACCTTTTTGAGTTTCGGCTAAAACCTGCCGTGGATATTCTTTCCTATCTGCCGATCAGGGTCTCAGCGTTGAGATACTCTAGAGAGGCCTTCTCCAAAGTCTCGTCATCGAGGTTCTCGATGTGAGGGAAGGTGCCGATAATGGGTACTGGCGAGATTTTCCGGAGGACGGCAGGGTTGGTCTGCTCCGCAATGGTATTTTCCGGGGGTTTCCTGAAGTTGATGATGATCCCGGCAACCGTGATGCCCTCTCTCAGGGCATGGTTGACCGTAAGGAGGGTATGGTTGATCGTCCCGAGAGATGGGCTCGATACCACGACGAGCGGGAGCCCCAGTTCCCTGATCAAGTCAATCACAAAATAATCACGTCTAATCGGCACGAGAATGCCGCCTATGCCTTCGACAACAACTGTCCGGTATTTCTCGAGAAGAAGTCCGAATTCGCTCCTTATCACTCCTACATCGATCTCACGCCCCTCAATTTCCGACGCCACGAGTGGAGCGACAGGGGTCTCGAAGCAGTAAGGGGTTATATGGTTTATCGCCTCGTCCATTCGGGCTACCCTCTTGAGGAACATCCCGTCTGACGGAAAGAGTCCTCCTCCCACGCGGCTGCATCCCGTCTCGATCGGCTTCATGCCGCAGGACTGTATGCCCCGGACCTGCATGACCCTGATGAGCGCTCCTGCCACGATTGTCTTTCCGACACCGGTGTCGGCGCCTGTTATGAAATAACCCTTTGGCATTTAGTCGTTTTATGAATAAGTTTTCTATTCGCGAGAGGCGTTCGGCTCTCGGCAAGATAATAGCTGTCACCGCAGTTCAGCACTCAGAACGCCTTATTACACTCTGTACTTCAAATAGAGCAAGGTCCGCATTCGCGGACCGGCACATAACTCTGAATTCTTGCCATCGAGCCCAACGCCCCTCGGATTATTTATGAAGGAAATAGCCTATGAGCAAATCCTCGATTCGAGACTGAGAACCTGCCCCGTTATGTTCTTTGTCGTCAGAAAGCAGGCGATGAACCGTGCGACCTCATCGGGATCCGAGAGCCGGTTGAGCATGCTCTCTTTCCCCGCCTTTTCCATCGCTTCTTCAGCCCTTCTTCCCATCTCCGTCTCCATATATCCGGGAAGGATGGCGTTCACCCGTATGTTATGGCAGGACAATTCCCGGGCCGCGGAAAGGGTAAAGCCGATGACCGCTGCCTTTGAAGCACTGTACGCCGACTGCCCCGCACTGCCCCTCAATCCGGAGTAGGAAGAGATGTTGATAATGTGCCCGCCGCCTGATTCTGTCATAAGGGGTACAAAGGCCTTCACGGTATTGAAACATCCTTTGAGGTTAACGTCGAGGGTATCATCGAAATCACGCTCACGATACCCCATAAGCAGGCCGTCACGGGTGATGCCCGCATTGTTAATCAGGGCATCCAGTCTTCCCCACCGGGCTGAAACCTCTTCAGCCATCTTTTCCGTCTGCCGGAAATTTCTGACATCGGCCTTCAAGGGCAGAGACCTGTCGCCGATCAGCCGGACCGTCTCTTCAGCCTCGTTTTCTCCGGAGCGGTAATTGACGCCGATCGCGTATCCGCAGCCGGCGAGCGTCAGCGCTATCTGTCTGCCGAGCCCCCTCGACGCACCGGTTACGACCGCAACCGGTATCCGCGGCACCCGAACCTCCGGAGAAGCACTTTATCAGCCGTCAGAGACATCTGTTCTTAATCCTTCCGGGGAATTTGTCCCTATCATACCATATGCCTATCATGCTCGGTCATGGCCTTCGCCCTGAAGGAGGGCCTGTTGCTTTTTCGTCTCTTTTTCCTTTAATGTAAAAAGAAAAGAGACGCCCTTTGGAAGGTTACGGAGAGGGGTAAGAAGGAGGTTTTCGTGGTAACGATATCAGATACGGCAGCCGGAAAGGCGAAGGAGATTCTCACTGCGGAAGGGAAGGAAAACTGGGGCCTGAGGATTTATACCGCAGAAGGCGGTTGCTGCGGACCATCCTACGGAATGGACATAGACGAGAGGTCAACTGCGGAAGATGAGATCTTCGAAAAAGACGGCCTCAGGGTCTTCATGGATAAGAAGACCTCGAAGAACCTCGACGGTATGGTCATCGATTTCATCGACGACGGGGAGAGACAGGGCTTTGTCATCACCGGCGGGCAGCCGTCGTCTTCCTGCGGATCGGGCTGCAGCAGCTGCGGATAATACGCAGTCCCGAATAATGTTTCCTATCCATAG
>DASPUT010000056.1 GCA_035622735.1 Thermodesulfovibrionales bacterium
ATCAGCCCCTCTACGTGACATAATCATTTCGCGTATATCTGACACTTTCATTTTGCCTTGACACAAAAAAAATACTTATATTGTCCGGAATGCAAGTATTAGAAAGAGGCTTCGATTCATCCGGAGAACCTGAACAAGGCCAAGGAAAAGCACCTGCACGACACTATTATACATTCCGTGCATTTGTCAGGCCCGTGATCTTCCCGCCGCCGACAAAATCAGATATCCCGTAACGCCTGCGATCGCCGACGCGGCAAGAATAGCGATCTTTGAGTTGCGTATCAGTTCAGCATCACTGAAGGCAAGATTCGTGATAAAAATTGACATGGTGAAACCGATTCCTGCGAGCACGCCGGCTCCCATCAAGTGTCGGAAGGTTACGTCATCCGGAAGCTTGCAGAACCCCGTTCTTATCGCCATCAAACTGCAAAAGAATATCCCCAATGGTTTCCCGAGAACAAGGCCGCCCAGAATACCGGCAGTATTTCTCTCCGTAAAGGTGAGATACCAGCCTTGCGTGAAGACGATACCCGTGTTGGCCAAGGCAAAAACAGGAAGGACAAGAAACGAGACAGGTTTGTGCAGAAGATGTTGAAGCTTATAGGAGGGGCATACACGTTCATCTTCACAAAAAGGAATGGCGAATGCCAGCAGTATTCCCGCGACCGTCGCATGAACCCCAGACTTGAGCATAAAATACCACATGACGACTCCGGGGAGGAGATAGAAAAAAAGGTTCGTCACCTTCAGACGGTTCAAGATCATGAGACCGGCAAAAATCAGTATTGAAAGTCCGAAGTACAAAAGGGAGAAACCCTGAGTATAGAAAATGGCGATGATGATGACGGCTCCGAGATCGTCAATAATGGCCAATGCTGTCAAGAGTATCTTAAGCGACGGAGGAACCCTGGCACCGAGCAACGAAAGCACCCCTAAGGCAAAGGCGATGTCCGTTGCCATAGGTATGCCGATCCCCGATAGTGAGGGGGTACCGACATTGAACGAGAAATGGACCAGGGCAGGAATTAACATGCCACCGAGAGCGGCAACTATCGGCAGCAGGGCGTTTCTCCAGTCCGAGAGTTCTCCTTCTTTCAGTTCCCGTTCGATTTCAAGCCCTACAAGGAGGAAGAAGATCGCCATCAGACCGTCATTCACCCAATGTTCCATGCTGTATTTCAGCTGTATGTTCAGAAAGGAGAGATCGAGATATCGATGCCAAAAGCGCAGATATGCCCCGCCGAAGGAGGAGTTTGCGATGAAGATCGAGAGCACCGTGCAGACCATGAGGAGGAGGCCGCCCGTTTTTTCGGACTCGAAGAACTCCGTAAATGTCCTCGAGAGGTTCATCTCAATCTCGTTCTTGAAGAATCTGCTAGAACTTCTCTTTCTTACTCTAAGACATTTTCGCTACCGAATCACTTCTGTCCCCTGCAGGAATCGGAACGATAAAGGTTTATCAGACGGGATACGAGCACGGCGAGGTAGAGAACGCCGGTGACAGCCTCCAAAATGACGAGTGAGCGTGCAAATCCCGACGCAGGCGTAATGTCGCCGTACCCGACGGTGCAGAGCGTGACGAAGCTAAAATAGACGAAATCCGGTACCCCCTTCGCCGAAACCGAGAAGGCGCTCGGCTCATGCGCGTAGACGAGATGGTACAGGGAAGCCCAGGCGAAGCCGATCAAGAGGTAAACACTGATAGCGCCGAATATCTTGTCTGTCGTCACGCTCTCCCCGCGCACGACATACTCCAAGACCGTTATCAGGGTGAAGCCATAGAAGACAACGATAATGATTTCGGCCGGAATTACGAGATCCAAAGAAGGGACGCTCAGGGTCAGCGCTGAAACGAAAAACTGAAGGGTACCGATTCCAACAGCAGCGATGAGACGTCTCTTGGAATCGCTAACCGCGTAAACGCCGGTTATCAGGATAAGCGTTTGAAGAATCAAGGCCAGATAGGGTCTTGCCGTAGCTCGATGATAAATCAAGAGGACGGTTATGAGGGAGAGCAAAAGGAAATGACAACGTCCCTTGATGGCTGAGAGAGATTTCTTGAAAAGACTTTGCGGCCTATCGTAACTTTGCGGTCCCATCACTTCTGCATTTCCCCCTCCCTTTGTCTCTCGAACAGAGCCTCTCGAACATTATAGGATTCCGGCCCTGGTTTGACAACCGAAATCTTCCGTCCCTGTTGATTTCCTCCTTGTAAAAGGGTATTCTTGTATTATCTTTTATAACCCCTCTACCCCGTGGAGATGCAGCTATGCCGCTGAGGAGACAATGATGAAGCCTTCTGAGGGCATGAAAGCCGGAATCGTCTCATTGCCTCAATTCGCATACTTCTCTTGTTCGGCGGGAAGTGCGGGCTTCCTAACGGGGTCAGGGCTTCGATGATGGAACCGACATCCCTTAACTTCAGTCGGCCGGACGCGGATGCGCTGCTGATAGGTCTTGTCGGGGACTGGAAACGGGGGAATGACCTCCCCGCCGCAGGCGATGTGAAAAATGAGATCGAGACCGGGCAGCCCGTCAAGGAGATACGATTTAATACGCAGCGCCTCACGGGATGGGACAGCAGTCTTTTGACATTCCTCATCGCGGTTCAGGGCATCGGGTCTCGAAAGAATATAATTGTCGGGAAGGAAGGTCTGCCCGACGGCGTGCAACGGCTCCTCGCGCTTGCGTCCGCTGTTCCGGAAAGGAAGGGAGCCCGCAAGGAAGCGACGAGAATCTCCTTTCTCGACAGGGTCGGCGACTCTGCGATCGCCTTCTGGCGGTCCAATCTCGAAATGCTCGCGTTCATAGGGGAGGCATCCCTCGCCTTTCTCCGATTATTCGCCGGAAGGGCCCAGTTTCGCACATCCGATCTCTTTCTCACGATTCAGGAATGCGGCGCGCAGGCGCTTCCGATCGTTTCCCTCATCAGTATCCTCGTCGGGCTTATCCTCGCCTTCATCGGCGCCATACAACTCAAGATTTTCGGTGCTCAGATCTATGTCGCGAGCCTCGTCGGCATCGGGATGGTCCGGGCACTCGCGGCGATCATGACCGGCATCATCATGGCAGGCCGCACAGGAGCATCCTTTGCCGCTCAACTCGGCACGATGCAGGTGAACGAGGAGATCGATGCCCTGAAGACCCTTGGCGTCTCACCCATGGAATTCCTTGTGCTTCCGAGAATGCTCGCCCTCTTTCTCATGATGCCGCTCCTGAGTCTTTACGCAGACCTCATGGGAATACTCGGAGGCTTGATTATCGGGGTCTCGATGCTGGACCTCGGTTTCATGGAATACTACCACAAGACGCGGGAATCGGTGCACCTGAACGACTTGTGGGTAGGACTCTTCAGCGCGGCGGTCTTCGGAGTCCTTGTAGCGCTCGCAGGCTGCCTCCGCGGAATGCAGTGCGGAAGGAGCGCTTCGGCAGTCGGTGAGGCGACAACCTCCGCAGTAGTGACGAGCATAGTCAGCATTGTTGTTGCGATGGCGGTGATAACCGTCGTCTGCAATGTCCTCAATATCTGAGGGGTACGAAAGGGATATGGGAAAAACGGAATCCCACATCGTAGTACAGGATCTCACCATGGCCTACGGGAGCAATGTGATCCAGCACGACCTCACCTTCACCATTAACAGAGGTGACATATTCATCATCATGGGAGGAAGCGGATGCGGGAAGAGCACCCTCCTGAGGTCCATGGTCGGACTCCTCCCTCCGCCGAAAGGCGATGTCCTCTATGGCGGTGTGAGTTTCTGGTCGTCGGAGCCCGAGGAACAGAAGAGTATCATGAGGAAATTCGGCATACTCTATCAGAGCAGCGCCCTCTGGAGTTCCCTCACCCTGGCAGAGAACGTTGCCCTTCCGCTCCAGCAGTACACGGATATGAATCCGGATCAGATCAAGGAAATCGTCTCGCTGAAGCTCTCTCTCGTCGGCCTCACCGGTTTCGAAGACTATTATCCATCCGAAATCAGCGGCGGCATGAAGAAGCGCGCCGGCCTCGCCCGTGCCATGGCACTGGACCCTGAGATCCTCTTCTTCGACGAGCCTTCAGCCGGACTCGATCCGATCAGCGCACACCTGCTCGACGAGTTGATCCTCGAACTGAGAAACAGCCTCGGGGCTACCGTAGTTGTCGTGACCCACGAACTGGCAAGCATCTTTGCGATCGGGAACAACTCGGTCTTCCTCGACGCTGACACGAAGACGATGATCGCCGTCGGAGATCCAAGAAAACTTCGCGCCGAGTCAAAAGACCCGAAAGTGATCAGCTTTCTCACAAGGGGAGAGGGACGTGCAGTGGAAGCGGTGCGGTAGATATCTAATGATTGAGGAGAAAGATAATGAGTAAACAGGCAAGCAAGACGCTCATCGGCGCATTCGTCCTCGGCGCTATCGTTCTCATCGTTTCCGGCGTCGTCGTTTTTGGCTCGGGCAAATTCTTCAGGAAGGTCAATAAGAACGTGATGTTCTTTGAGGGCTCGGTGAAGGGGTTACAGGTCGGGGCGCCGGTCATGCTCCGCGGGGTGAAGATAGGCGAAGTCACCGATATCAAGTTGGAGTTCTATGCGAAAGACCTCACCGCCTTCATCCCGGTTTACACGGAGACCTACCCGGAAAAAATCGTGATAATGGGGAACCATAGTAGGTTTGGAGATGAACGGGCTCTTCAGGCATTGATAGACAAGGGGCTGAGGGCCCAGCTTCAGATGCAGAGCTTTGTGACGGGCCAGCTCATGATTAACGTCGATTTCTACCCCGGAACGCCGATCAGGCTTGTAGGGCTCGAAAAGAAATATAAGGAGATCCCGACAATTCCTTCGAGCATGGAGCAGCTGACAAAGAAGCTTGAGGAGTTGCCGCTCAAGGAGATCGTCGACAGACTAAACGGCGTTCTCGCCGGATTAGATAGGGTCGTTAATTCCCCTGACCTGCAGGCGAGCATCGGCTCGCTCCATCGATTACTGAACGACGCCGATACGCTCGTGAAAAATCTTGACGCCCAGGTCGGACCTCTTGCATCGAGCTTACGGGTGACGTCTGAAGCAGCCCGATCCGCTTTTGTGCAGGCTGAGCAGACACTCAAGTTTAGCGAAGGAGTACCCGGGCAGATCGCTTCAAGTCTCAAAGAGACCCTGTCTGCAGCCAATGCCACCCTGGAAGAGACAAACAAGGCCGTCGCCAATGTCAATGAAATAGCCGTGCAGAATGCGAACCTCGGATACGAGATAGCCAGGACGCTCGAGCAAATCTCCGAACTCTCCCGTTCCCTGCGTGTTCTGACGGACTACCTCGAGCGTCACCCTGAAGCCTTGATCAGAGGGAAAAGCCCCTCCAAAGGAGAATGAGATGAAAAATATTCTTTTTGATCACCGAGCGCTCCTCACTTTCGGATTGTTCCTGGTGATCCTGACCGGATGTGGCGGCTCGCCGTCCTCGAAGTTCTATCAGCTGGCCCCTCTGCAGAACAAGGCTTCTGTCACCCGTGACGTTTCATCGGAACAGAGCATGGTCGTCTCCATAGGCCCCGTTCGTATACCGGACTACCTCGACCGACCCCAGATCGTGACCCGGTCCGGGAGAAATGAACTCAACCTCGCAGAATTTAACCGTTGGGCCGGTTCTCTCGGTGACGACGTCAACCGTGTTCTTGTGGAGGACGTCTCCAGCCTTCTGCCTGCCGATCGCTTTTTCGTAGTGCGCTGGACTCCCTACATCGAGAGTCAGATACCCGTTTCATGCAAAGTCGAGCTTCACCTGGAACGTTTCGAAGGGACCCTTGGTGATTCCATGCTGCTGAGGGCCAAATGGGGGGTATTCGGTAAGGAGAACCGTCTGCTCCTGAAGAAGGAATCGGTGATCAGTGAAAAGATGAGCGGCGGCAGTTATGACGCATTGGTCGCCTCGATGAGCAATGCCCTTGAAAGGCTGAGCCGTGATATCGCCGACGGAATCGGGTCTGCCTGTCCGACGGGAGGAGCCGACAAAAAGATAGCTCCGTGAAAGATCGCTGACGACGCTATTCTATGGAATCAGGCGATCCGCGGACAATTTCTCGACCAAGATGTTGATGAATTCTTTGATCTGTCCTTGAAGGTTATCCCTGAAAAATACATCGGCCGATGCTGACCATAGCAGTTTCTCACTTCCCGTCTCGAATACCTGAATTTCGAGTCTGGCCGTTTCGCCGAACCCCGTGAGCCGGGGGGCGTATACGTCGACATTCTTATATCCATAGCTATCGGTATAATATTCCTGCCAGTCCGGTTTCGGCCGGATGTTGGTTTCCGTCGTGAACGTATAGATTAGTCTCGTTATGAGGATGCTGTCTATTCCCGATCCTTTTATCTTCGCCTCGACGCCGGCCTTGTTGAGGAGATCTTCTGACGAAGGGATGACCTCATGGCTCGGAACTGCATCTACTCCATGTCTTCTCAGGTTTGCCGCGAGCTCATCCTCAAAGAATGCCCTCGTCGCCTCTTTTCTCGCGACTCCGATAACAAGGACCTTCTCGAAATATCCCTTATGGGCATCGTCTTTCCAGACAGAAAAAATATCCGGCTTGGGTACGGTAGTGCAAGAATATCCCGCCAGCATCAAAATAATCACGAGATACCATGCCA
The DNA here is from genome assembly GCA_035622735.1 of Thermodesulfovibrionales bacterium. Taxonomy (NCBI): domain Bacteria; kingdom Pseudomonadati; phylum Nitrospirota; class Thermodesulfovibrionia; order Thermodesulfovibrionales; species Thermodesulfovibrionales bacterium. The sequence continues at coordinate 6,630 of DASPUT010000056.1, forward strand.
CGTTCTTTTTTCTTCTCACCGATCTGCCTCCCTCTCAGCAGCACTTGCTCGCCATTCTCTTACTTCGTATGAGCCGTTCAGGCAATCTCCTCTCCGAAATTATGGCACTTCAGAAGGGCTTTTACAACCTGATAGTAAGCGTGCTTTTTCAGGTCTTCTCTTCCTCACAGAGTAAGCCCTTCAAGTTGGTTCCTGCCATGAGGCGACAGAGAAGCGAGGCGAAATGACAATCTTCATCTGACATTCCCCCGACCGGCAGGTTCACCATCATCGGCAACCATACCGTACTGCTGTTTCCAAAGATCCGAGATTTTACGCAGGATGAGGTCCGGAAGGGAATCCCTGGTATCCATGGTCACTTCATGTATTTCTATATCTTCTCTGGCTTTTATTGCCCGGATAAAATCTTCGCCGCCAAAAGTGACCGTGCCGACAACGATATTGGATGCATCGAGGGCTTCGACCGAGGCCAGCCTGAAAAGTTCCGAGAAACACTCCATCTTCCCGATCTCATCGAGGATGATGACATCTCTGCCGACAGGCCGGATTGAAGGGATCGCAAGGGTCTCAATATTCTCGATACTCACCCCGTATCGCCTTATCCGGAAATCCGAATCTATGTCCTGGTGAGCAAGGTAGCCTCCCCTGCCGTCAAGGGTCTTCATGAGAAAACCGACGCGTTTGCCGGCCACTCTTTCTTCTTCCGTGTAAAATTCCCTGGCAGGAAGACCCAGTCTTTCGACCACCTTCTTGATGACCGTAGTCTTCCCAGACGAAGGGGCGCCCGTGAGGAAAATGTTCTTCTTGCCCGCATGCACACAACAATTGTAACCGATGCGGGCACGAAACAGAAGCGCTCTCTCGACCGTTTTTGTGATTTGAATCACTGCGGTATCTGCTCTTTGGTAGTAGCCTGAACGTAATTGAGAGGGAGATGCCTCCGGCGATACTTCAAGGAAGTATGCTGCAGGCGTTTTCATTTTTATGAATACTACGGAAGGAGCTACGCTGGAGGGACGACATGAGGCAGGCGAATGGCGCTGACGTCGTCGATGGCAGGCGGGAGATGAATCGTATGAGACAGAATGAAATTATTGAGGAACTCATGGCAGCAGAAGAGAGTCAGGCGACGCTTACGTGTATCGAGTTGGATGACCCGCATCCCTCGGATTTCATCACTCCCGATGAACCGGATGACATCGCCCTGTTCTTAGAGGAAGAGGCTGATGCAGATGAATCCGACGATTTGGGAGAGGGAGTTCCGGAGGGAGAAGAGACAGAAGGGCAGGATACGACAGAAGACCTTGTTCGCACCTATTTCCATTCGATGGGGAAGATTTCCATACTCACGAGAGATGAAGAGACAGAACTCGCACGAAAGCTGCACGAAGGTAGAGAAATTATAAGAGAAACCGTTATGACGATGCCCCTCTATAAGGAATTAGAGGCGAGCCTCGGAACCGGAGAAGAAGAAAGTGCTCAGGAGGGAGAAGAAGAAAAGTCCGATGAGGTTCTCATGAGGAGTCTGAAGGTCCTTGAGAACCTCGTGAAGGATATCGAGACAGCAGAGAATAAAATCGCTCGCTACGGTTCCCTGAAGAACCTCAGGAGAGCGATAGCGGGGAAAAAAGAAAAGGGACAGATCCCGACAAGGCTTCTCACAGCGGCAAAAGAGCTCCGGGAGGAATACAAGAGGGTAGAATCCGAAACAGGGATCGCCGTAGAGGACCTCAAGGTCCGTTGGGACACGATTAGCAAGGCGAGAGTGATTTTCACAGACGCCAAGAACGAGTTAACGATCCGCAACCTGAGATTAGTGGTCAGCATAGCGAAGAACTATTTGGGCAGAGGGCTGTCTTTGCTTGATCTGATACAGGAGGGGAATATCGGCCTCATGAGAGCCGTTGACAAGTTTAACTGTGAAAAAGGATTCAAATTCAGTACCTACGCCACGTGCTGGATACGACAGACGATAACGAGGGCGCTGATTGACCAGGCAAAGACTATCAGGATCCCGATACACATCATGGAATTCTACAAGAAAGTTACGCGGGTATCGAGAGAATTGACACAACAGCTCGGAAGAGAGCCGGGGAATAGAGAGATCGCAACGAAATTGGGGCTCCCCCCGAAGAGGATCGAGGAGATATCCCGCGCGATACAGGACACGATAGGACTTCAAACACCCGTGGGAGACGACGATACGAAACTCGAGGACTTCATCGGCGACCCGAATACCCCTTCCCCTTACGCCGATGCGGAAAGGAAGGAACTCTCCGAACAGATACATACAATCCTAAAGACGCTGCCGCCCAAGGAAGAAAAGGTGATACGCATGAGATTCGGGATCGGAGTTGACAGGGATTACACACTCGAGGAAGTGGGAAACCATCTTTCCCTCACACGTGAAAGGGTTCGGCAGATAGAGCTGAAGGCGCTAAAGAAACTCACGCATCCGAGCAGAAGCAGGGCGTTAAAGGTATTGATTAGCGCTTGACCCTTCGCCCCTCTCACGATCCGTTTCGAGTCGCTTCTTGAGGAAGGACTTCCCGCTCTTTCTGTGCCTCCTTACAGGCTCCTCTGGACCACTCATATCGGGCAGACGGGCATTTCTTTTCGATCGAGATTGACCCTTTCTCACCGCCTGCAAGGTGAGGGCTGAGAGAGAAAATTCTAAGCCTCTTACTACGTCCGAAAACTTCCCATGATTGTTGACTCCTGAAGATACCATGGTATGATTGATGTAGAGAAACTTCCTGGAGGGTCTTGCCCGAAGGAGGCTTGTGAGAAATTCCCCGGACGGGGTAACCCATAGAGAAATGATGCCTTGAAAACCTTTTCTTTTGTCCCTTTCATTCTGACCATCCTAGCGGGGGGCCTCGTTTCGGCCCAGCCCGTCATGCCTCCGGATAGAGTCGGCATTGACGAGAAGCTCAGTTACCCCTTGCCAGGCGGTCTCTCCTTCCATGACGAAAAAGGCACCCTGGTTGATCTCAGAAGCATCATGAGAAGACCGACCGTACTCTCTCTCGTCTATCTATCATGCACCCACATCTGTCCGACCTTACTCGGCAGCCTTGCCGAGGCCCTCGGGAAGATAGACCTTACTCCGGGAAGAGACTATTCCCTTGTTACCGTGAGTTTCGACGATCGGGATCTACCGGAACTTGCGCGACAAAAGAAAGAGAACTATATAAAGGCCGTGGGCCGACCGGTTTCCGAAACCTCTTGGATATTTCTCACCGGCGATGCCCAAACGATAAATGCGTTTACCGATGCGGTGGGCTTTGCCTTTAGAAGGGACAGGGATGGATTCAGCCATCCTCGGGTTTTGCTATTTTTTTCTCCCGATGGAAGGATCGCGAGATACCTCTACGGCACGACTTTTTCACCCTTCGATCTGCGGATGGCCCTCGCCGAGGCCGCCGGCACGGAGAAGGCTCTGAGTCTAGACAAACTCCTTCTCTTCCTGTACCATTATGACCGCGGGGAGAATCGATATCTCTTCAACCTGCCTAAGGTGCTCGCGGTGATTCTCGTCGCCGCTACGGCATCTTTTCTTCTTTTCTGGCTCGTGGCGAAGAAACAAGGTCTGAGCGAAGGACAACGTCTCGGAGAGGGTAATGGAAGCTGAAAGTTTCTATTCTGAAAAAGGAATTCTTTCCTGGATATTCTCGACGAATCACAAGAGAATAGGTTTGCTCTACCTCGCGGCGATACTCGCCTTTTTCTCCGTCGGGGTGGTCCTCGGCGTTATCATGAGGATAAACCTTATTGCGCCCGGGAAATTCATCTCGGAGAGGGCCTACAATTCGCTTTTTTCCGTGCATGGTGTCATACAGATATTCCTTTTTATCATACCGGGCATCCCGGCGTCATTGGGCAACTTTTTCCTGCCGATACTCATCGGCGCGAGGGATGTGGCGTTTCCGAGGATAAATCTGACGTCCTGGTGGCTCTATATGACGGGAGGTATTCTCCTCATCCTCTCCATCTTCATCGGTGGAGGAGCCCCTGATACCGGCTGGACCTTTTACGCTCCCTACAGTATAAGGACGACGGCGAACATCTCATTAGCCCTTTTGGGGGTCATCCTCCTCGGGTTTTCCTCCATATTTACCGGTCTTAATTTCATCACGACCATCCATCGCCTGAGGGCTCCCGGAATGAGCATATTCCGCATGCCCCTTTTCTGCTGGTCGCTCTACGCAACGGCATGGACACAGGTGCTCGCGACGCCGGTTCTCGCCCTCACCCTCCTCCTTCTCATCCTCGAGAGATTCTTCGCGATAGGATTCTTCGAGCCGGCGCTCGGCGGTGATCCGATCCTCTATGAACATATGTTCTGGATCTATTCGCATCCCGCCGTATATATCATGATCCTTCCCGCGATGGGAGTCGTCAGCGAGATCTTCCCCGTTTTTGCGAAGAGAACCGTCTTCGGATACAGGGCGATCGCTTTTTCGAGCCTCGCGATCGCCTTCTTCGGCTATCTCGTGTGGGGTCATCACATGTTTACGAGCGGGATGAGCGACACGTCGCGGATCGTCTTTTCGCTCATCACCTTTTTGGTCGCAGTCCCGACGGGCGTAAAGGTATTCAACTGGATCTCGACCCTCTACAAGGGGTCGATCGTGCTCGATTCCCCCCTGCTCTTCAGCCTGTCCTTTATCTTCCTTTTTTCGATTGCGGGTCTGACCGGACTCATTATCGGGACGCTCTCGTTAAATCTCTACCTCCACGGCACCTATTTCATTGTCGGGCATTTTCATTACACCATGTTCGGAGGTGCGGGATTCGGGTTCTTTGCTGGTCTCCATTACTGGTTCCCGAAGATGTTCGGAAAGATGTACCATGAAAGGACCGCAAAGATCGCCTGGTTTGTCATGTTTGTCGGATTCAACATCCTCTACTTTTCGATGTTCCTCCTCGGGCTGCAGGGGATGCCGAGGCGGTACTTCCAGTATCTTCCGAGGTTTTACACGAACCACGTGATCTCTACCGTCGGCTCCTGGATCCTTGCCGCCGGCCTTGCCCTCATGTTCGCAAATTTTCTTCGCTCCCTTTTCAAAGGTGACAGGGCGCCGATGAATCCCTGGGGAGGCAAGACTCTCGAATGGCAGATACCCTCGCCGCCTCCTGCCGAGAATTTTGAATCGATCCCCAAAATAAACCGCGGACCCTATTACTATGACTGAAGCCGAGACGTCGATTAGGAGTCTCTCAAGAGAAGGATCACGAAATGGATGAGCCGAAAAGTGCGGTGACGGGACACCGGGTCGATTATACCGGCGCAAAGATGGGAATGTGGATATTCCTCTTTACCGAGGTTCTCTTCTTCGGCGGCCTTTTCCTCCTCTATTCGGTCTTCCGCACGAAGTATACGGCGGAGTTTCACAGTTCCGCTGCGGAGCTTGATCTATTCCTCGGCACGGCGAATACCGTCTTTCTCCTTACGAGCAGCATGACGATGGCACTTTCGATCGCCTTCATACGTAAGGGCAAGAAGGGTTTTTCCCTGCTCTGTCAGGGCACAACGATTTTCCTCGGCATAACCTTCCTCGTAAACAAATACGTGGAATGGACCGCGCATATCCATCACGGGATATATCCGGACTCGCCGCTCTTGAGCGCCATGAGCAGGGGGAAGATCATTTTCTTCAGCCTCTATTATGTAATGACCGGCCTTCACGGTCTTCACGTGCTGATCGGCGTCTGCGTCATCTCGGGGACGCTGATCTTCACCCAAAGAGAAATAATCGGCCGGCGGGATTTCATAAAACTCGAAAACACAGGGCTCTACTGGCACTTTGTCGACATCGTATGGATCTATCTCTTTCCCCTCTTCTACCTCATAACGTAGGAGGACGCGAGCGATGGGCGAAACAGAATTGAATCTGCGCATTCCCAAAAGCAGGGTCTATGTATTTGTGTGGCTCGCCCTCGTGGCACTTACCGCCACAACAGTGGCTGTTGCGAGGTTGCATCTCAACTACGCGGTACTGCTCGCAATCTTCATCGCGTCGACGAAATCCGGGCTCGTCCTGACTTTTTTCATGCACCTGAGAGATGAACCCCTGATATTGAAAGTGATGCTTTTCATCGCCCTCTTTGCGCTGACACTCATCGTGCTGCTCACGTTCTCGGATGTCTGGTTCAGGTATCGGTGAGGATATGCTGATCCCTCAGGCTTCGAACTCGGCGGATAAGGTAGATGCCGCCTTCACCTATATACTCGGGATAGAAGTCGTCCTCCTGACCCTCGTGACTTCCGCCATGGTCTTTTTTGTGATCAGATACAGGAGAAAGAAGAAAGAAAAGGCCGAGAATATCGAGGGGAGTCTCTTCCTCGAAATACTCTGGACGGTGATTCCCACACTGCTGGTCCTCGGAATGTTCTATATCGGATGGAGAAGTTTTGATGCCTTGCGCGCGGTTCCCAAGGAGGTCATGGTTATCAAGGTGACAGCGCGGCAATGGTCGTGGCTCTTCGGATACGAAAACGGAAAAGAGAGCGATACGCTCCGAGTCCCTCTCGGCAGACCGGTAAAGATGCTGATAACCTCGGCTGATGTGATCCATAGCTTCTATATCCCCGCATTCAGGATCAAAGAGGACTGTGTGCCGAAAATGGAGACATATCTCTGGTTTACCGCATCCGAGGCTGGGACCTATGACATCTTCTGCACGGAGTACTGTGGATTGGGGCACTCGGGAATGGTCTCACAGGTTGTCGTCATGTCGGAAAAAGATTTCGATGCGTGGTACGGCGCGGCCGTTACCTCCGTTGAGAAGGCCAGGGGGCTTAAGATCCTTGAAGAGAAGGGGTGTCTTGGATGCCATACCACCGACGGGACAGGGAAAGCAGGCCCGACCTTCAAGGGATTGTACGGCTCACAGGTAACAGTTTTGACGAAGGGGAAGGAGAGGGTGATCGTTGCCGACGACGACTATCTCCGAAGGTCGATCCTCGATCCCGGAGCCGATATCGTCAGGGGATACCAGAATATCATGCCGAAGTTGGCCGTCACTCCGGAAGAAGTGCAGGAAATAGTAACGTATCTGAAGACATTGAAATGAGCCTCCTGGTGAGAACGGCAGGCACCTGCCTTGCCCTCTGCAAGATCCGGATATCCCTATTCTCTTGCCTTTCCGCTGCCACGGGGTTTCTCCTCTCTGCCCGCTGGGTGAAACCGGAGATGGTCGTCCTCATGATAGGGATATGCTTTCTTGCCTGCGGCTCTTCGGCCCTCAATCAGTGGCAGGAGAGAGATAGCGACCTCATCATGTCGAGGACGAGGAACAGGCCGATCCCTTCGGGCATGATCAGACCTTCCCATGCCCGCTGCTTTTCACTGATTCTCATCTTCCTGGGCTCGATTGCGCTCCTCCTAACCGGAAAGATCGCGGCTCCCCTCTTGGGTCTATCAGCGGTCTTTTGGTATAACGGCGTTTACACACCTCTCAAGAAGAGAACGGCTTTTGCTGCGGTACCCGGTGCCCTCGTCGGTGCAGTGCCGCCGGCTGTCGGTTGGATCACCGGCGGTGGCGACCTCCAGGAACCTGAGCTCCTGGCCCTATGCTTCTTCTTCTTCCTGTGGCAGATTCCCCATTTCTGGCTCCTTGTCCTGAGCCATGGAGAAGAATACAGGGAGGCGGGGTTTCCTGCCCTGACCGGCATATTCACGAGGCCGCAATTATCGAGGATGATCTTTAACTGGATCGTTGCAACGGCCGTGAGCTCTCTCATCCTGTCCGTCTATTCCGCACCGGGCTCCTCGCTCGTAAATGTTCTCCTCACCGTGCTCTCCTTATGGCTTGTCTGGAACGGCATTCAACTCCTCAGGGGACAAGGAGGGGAGAGACTGTGCGCCCTTACCTTCAGGAGAATGAATGCTTATATGTTTATCGTCATGCTTCTCTTATCGCTCGACAAGCTTCTTATCCATCTCCCGGTCTTTAAGGCATAGGAAGCGCGACGGTGATCTCGGGTATTGTTAACGGATCATCTCCCGATGAAGACCGAAGAGTGACGTGACCCGTTGAGACGAAGGATGGAAGAAGGCACTGAAATCTGCAGCCTCGATTACCTGATGGGCACCCTTGCCACGGGGTACAAAGGACTGATCACCGGCCTCATCGCGAAAGACTTTTGTATCAGCGAGGAAGGCAAGGGGGCGGTCGTGAAAGGGACAATCCTGTCGATGCCCCAGGGAACCTATCGGGCATCTCTCATGCGCCAGGGCAGAGAACTTTCGAGGGCTGAGATTCAGGATGGTTTCTTCGAGTTAAGGGTTGACAGCGGATTGATCAGGAGTGCAACGAACCTTCAGGTCGATATTATTCAGAATGGAAGACATATAGGAACCTTTCTCCTGAAGAGCGGGAAGACCGATACATTATTCAGTCCGGCCCTCGAACTCTCTGAGGAGCTGCGGGGCATAGATTTCACGCGCCTCACCTCATACCTGCGGGACAGGGTCGGTCTGCTGCGAAGTGCAGAGGATATCATCACCAAGCTCGTCTCTACAAAGAAAGACTGGAGAAAATTGTCCGGGGATATCATGAGCTTCTCGAAAGACCTCTTTTGGGTGGCCCGTCCGGCTTACTACGGTTGGTATGTCCTCTTCGTCAGGTACTCTCGAAAGGCCTGTGAGAGAGTGGACGCCGCGTCAAGGGACAAGCCCATTTCGAATTTCCTCTCCCTCATAGAACTCCCTCTCGTTGAGGAGTCTGATCAGAACCGGTTGCAGGAACTCGCAGCCACGTGGTTAGGGGAGCTAGCGGGTTCATCGATAAACCTCTCACGCCATGGTCGGCAGGTGATAGGGATCTTGCGGAGCGTCCATGAGAAACTTCCCGATGCCGAGATCAGGCCCGTGATACGTCGGCTCATCGTTGCGTTGAAGACACGGATTATGGAAAACCCCACGATCAGCGATGCCGTCGTGAACTCGATGCGGGATGTCATATCGGTCACCGACCGGGATCTCCTCTCCCGGTACCGCGAAGAGAGAAAAGGGGATATGCTTCGAATCTTGTCTCCAGTTGAAGCTCTGGCGGAGGGCGAGGGATACGGCGAAGTTCTCGACAAGATCGGGATTGTGGATTCGATGCTCCCCGACGACTCGGAGATGATCGATACGCTTTCCACCCTCATTGAAACGAACCTGACGGAAGAGTCAGTGCCGAGATTTCTTGAAGTCCTCCGGGAGACCTTTGCACTCCTTGAGCGCTTATCACCAGACGGGCAGAAGAGAATGGTTGTCAATATGGCGAGACTGATTGCGAAGATGATACGTGGCCGCATGATTGGTCCCAGTGAAACGCTTCTGACCTATTTTGAGAGCGGGCCCATATCATCGAGGGAGGAGATCATCATGAACCCCGATGTTGCCGGAGCGATACTCCGTGCAGGTGATGACGCCCTCATTCAGCGATATACGGGCATGCTGAAACGGATCGTTATACCGATTCCATCGGTCGCCGGTTTTTCGAATGAGACATGGGCAGAGCTCGTAAACCCCTCTCATCTCGAACGGCTCTCAAAATTTCTCGCCATTATCAGACTCGACAGTAACCGATTCCAAGAGATCCTCGTTCATGTGATCTGCAACCTTTACGTCAGCGGCGTCTTCATCCCCGATGATAAACTCTTTCAGCGGGAGGTGTCATCGTACCTGAACGGAGAAACCGTCCGAGACAATTTCCTCCTCCATTATTTGCTTCTCCAGAAACTGCCGGTTTATTACCACGATGTCGGGGCTGCCGGTAGACTCAGGGATTACACCACGGAAATAGATGCCTGGGGCAACGATCCCGTCCTTTACTTTCTGAGGAAACAGGTCCATGTGAACGCAAGCAATTACAACATCAGTCTCGTTGAGGCCATTATGAAGGCATGGGCATTGAAAGACCCTGAAATCCTGAGGGGATTTGTGCCCGGGGATGTTTTCGACAAGGTGAACACAGACCTTCTGTCACCTTACGCCGCCGTACTATCGCCTTTCTTTCGCTCCCTGGGGATACTCGATGAGAGGGGGGCACATTTCGAAAAGATCCTGTCCCTACCGGAAGGCGATTTAGAGAGACCTCTCAAGGATGCTGGCACAGCGGAGGAGATACGGTCGAAGATTATGCTCCTCTTCAGAATTTACCAGGAGGTAGTGAAGAAATATGCACTCATCGGCGGACCTGTTCAAGCAAAGGACAGATACCGAAACCTGTCTCACGGTATCGAGAGGGCGAGGAGTCTGAAAGCGATATTCCTTTCATCCGAGAAAAGCCTGCCCGAGGAGACCCTCTATTTCAAGAGACACATAGCCTTCGGGATCCCTTCGGTCATGGGCACCTATCATGAGCGCAAGTTCGACGCGCTGGGAGAACTTCTCAGGAACGAAGAGGAGATCCGGGTTATCTTTGAGGATGTCATTTCCGAGATAGAAGCGCGCGGGAAAGACTTTTCGTTCGATGATATGAGAAATTGGATATCCTGCCTGGAGGCGATGCACGAACTCTTCGACCTGCATGGCCTTGGGAATTTTCAGGTTGATGAACTTTTGACGATCCTGAGGACAAACACCCTTCACCTGTCGGAGATTATCGATATGCTCAGGATATGGCAGAGGGAACTCACCTGGATGGTCGAATCCCTTTCCGGAACTTTTCACGGCCCCATCGGAAACATTTTGAAGAGCTTCCCTGAAGATGAGCTGCCGAGACATCTGAAACGTTTTTCTCTCGAGGGGAAAGACTTCGTCAATAAGGCGACGGATGTCATCATCAGAGACATGGTGAACAGCATAGCAGGTTTCGTCGAACTCGACAGGGCCCTCTATAGCATCATCGAGGCTTTGACCGCCCGTGTTGATTCAGGCTCGGACATCGAATTCAGACCGGAAGGGGGAACTGAGACGACTGATGATTATTTTACCTTCGATCTCTTGTCGGACGCTGACGCGATGCGGCTGTCTCCCCAGATAGGGGGAAAGGCAAAGAACCTCATCTATCTTCGCAATAGGGGCATCCGCGTTCCGCACGGCGTTGTCTTCTCTTCCCGGCATACGGAAAATTACCGGAACTACTTGGAGGACTCCGACTTTTCAGAAAGCCTGACAGCGGCTGTTCGGGAACTGGAAACCCGAACGGGGAATGTATTCGGAGGCTATGAGAGGCCCCTTTTCCTTTCCGTGCGGAGCGGCTCCTATGTCTCGATGCCAGGCATTCTCTCCTCGATACTCTATTGCGGGATGAACGGGAAGACGGTCAGCGCGCTCATCGAGGAAAAAGACAATCCACTGCTCGGATGGGACTCTTACAGGAGGTTTATTGAGCACTACTCCACGATTGTCTACGGCCTTGATGCAGTCTTCTTCGAGGACAGATATAACACGTACCTGAAAGCCCTCGGGATCGGGGAGAGGGAAGAGCCCGCCGGAGAAGAGATGAAACAGGTCGTCAACCTGTACCTTACCGAACTGGCAGAGAATGGCTTCGAGATCCCTGAGGATGTTTACGAACAATTGAGGGAATCGGTCAAGGCGATTTACCGGTCGTGGTTTTCGGACAAGGCCGAACAGTTCAGGAAGGCGATGCACGTTTCGAGGCATTGGGGGACTGCCGTCATTCTCATGGAGATGATATACGGAAACGACAGGGGTTCCGGCACATCGGTCTTTTTTACCCGAAATCCCTTCACCCGTCGTCGAAACGTTTACGGCGATACAAAAGAGAGGGCTACGGGGGGGGACCTCGTGTATGGAAAACATACCAATCGTCCTCTCTCGCGCGAGCAGGGTAGCGGAAACGAGAAGAGCCTCGAGGACCTCGACCCGCCCCTGTATTCTCTCCATGAGCGCCTTGGTGAAAGAATCGAAGAGGTGATGGGAGTGCTGCCACAGGAGGTCGAGGCTACCTATACAAAGAGGTCGGATGGAGAGAGGATCATCTATGTGCTCCAGACACGACGCATGGAGCTTCACCGGGGTTTTACGAAGAGATTTCACGATGTCTGCCGGATGGAATCAAAGATTATCGGACACGGAGTCGGAGTTCACGGCGGCGCATTGAGCGGGGTCGCAACCCTCTCTTCCTCTAAAAACCGGATCATGGGATTGCGGCAAAAATTCAATCTCCCCGTGATCCTTTTGCGAAAGAGCGCAAGCCCCGACGATGTCTCTCTCATGCCGGACATAGACGGCATCCTCACCGCTGCGGGAGGGGTCGCATCTCATGCCTCTGTCCTGGCACAGAAATTCGACCTTGCAGCGGTCGTCGGCTGTTCCGACATGAATATACGAACAGATGAACAGGGAAAAGCATTTGCACAGATAGGAAACGTTCAGGTGACCGATGGCACCCTCATAAGCATAGATGGTTCGACCGGACTCGTCTATGCCGGCCTCTGCATGCTCACCGTCGAGAGAGAGGGCCGCTGACAGTCT
>DASPUT010000057.1 GCA_035622735.1 Thermodesulfovibrionales bacterium
GAGGTTCGCCAGTACCGAGGCCCTTGGAAAGATAGGAGAAGACGGTGCCGTAATCGCCCTGAAGGAGACGCTCCGTGACGAGCCGTGGGTCGCCATGGCGAGCGTAAAGGCTCTGGGAGACATCGGCGGCGACGATGCGCGGGAAATTCTCTACGGCTGCCTCGAACGGGATGAATACCGCGGCATCGCCTTTGAAGCACTCGAGAAGGCCGGCGATGAGCATACGATAGAATATCTCATACCCTCTTTCGGCAGCGATGATCTCGGGGTGTTGGCGCTCAAAGCGGCGGCCTCCATCGCGGACCGGAAGGGGATACCACTGCCGCCCGAATGTCTCACGAGCCTCATTCCGCTCCTCATCGATCTCCAGCAATCGCCGGATCGGGAGCTGAGGAGGATCGCCTTTATCGCCTTAGCCTGGGCCGGGGATAGAAGGGGACTCCCCTATTTTATCGATGCCCTGACAGATTACGAGCTTCAGGAATACGCGATAAACGGAATCATCGGCATTGGCGACGGTGCCCGGAAGGCCGTCGTCGATGCCCTTGAGGACACGGGACGGTCGGAGCGAGACGTTCTCGCGAAGATACTCTCCATGATGGGAGAGTACACGAGCTTACTTGAATTTTCTGAAGACGATGACCCTGAGGTCAGGGTGGAAGTGGCCCTTGCCGTCGGGCGGGTAAACACGAGCAGGAACATCGAGATTCTGGAGAGGATGCTCAACGATCCCGAAGACGAGGTGAGACTCGCTGCCCGTAAATCAAGCCTGGATCTCGAGCTATGATGAACATGGAGAGCGTGAAAGGCGCGGGCGCGGGAGAACTCATCATGACCGAAAAGGAGTACCGTCTCTTCATTGACTTGATAGAGAAGGAAGTCGGCATCGTCATGAAAGGAGACAAGCGGGTGACCCTTCAGGCGAAACTCTCTCACAGGCTCGCGATACTCGGCCTCTCCTCATACGGCGACTATTACAACGCGATCATCTCCGAGCCTTCGAAAGAAGAACTTCACAGTTTTATATCCCATATAACCAATAACGAGACCTATTTCATGCGGGAGATTGCTCGATTCGCTCTATTCGGAGGGCTTCTCAGCGAAATGAAGAGATGTAAGCTGCGGGAGAACCGCAACGATATTACGATCCTTTCGGCAGGCTGTTCAAGCGGAGAAGAGGTCTATACTTTGAACATCATGCTCATGGAGAGCGGCCTCTTCGCGTGGGGCTGGGATGTAAATCTCTTTGGAATCGATGTGAACAACAATGCCCTCAAGAAGGCAAGAAACGCCGCATACACGAGAAACTCATTCCGGCTGCTCGACGGGAACGAGGAATTCCGCCAAAAATATTTTGATCGGAAGGACGACTCCTATATATTGAAGCTGCCCTATCGGTCGCGTGTGCAGTTCAGACACGGCAACATCCTCCATCCTGAGTCTTTCGGCGGCATGGGCACGTTTGACGCTATCTTCTGCAGGAATGTCTTTATCTATATGAGTGATGAGGCAATACAGAGGATCACGGAACATTTCTATCGCCACCTCGCCGATGACGGCTATCTCTTCATCGGTTCCTCGGAAAGTCTTCTCAGCAAGTCACAATTCTTCGTCCCCGAGTACCGGGACGGTGTCATCGTCTACAGAAAGAAACCATCGTCTGGTGCCCGGTCATGTCCGAAGATCATCATATAAGGGTTTTGATTGTTGACGATTCTCCCTTTGTTCGCAAGGCGCTTCAAAGGATATTCGAAGCGGACCCCTCTCTCGTCGTAGTCGGTACGGCAAGGAACGGAAGGGAGGCGGTGGAGAAGACCCTCTCCCTCAAGCCCGATGTAGTCACCTTAGATATCATGATGCCGGTTATGGACGGCATCGAAACGCTGAAGATACTCATGGACCGCTGTCCTGTTCCGGTGCTCATCCTCTCCCAGTTTACCCATGAAGGTGCGGACCTCACCCTGAAGGCACTCCAGCTCGGCGCGATGGATTTCGTCGACAAATCTTCTCGGGGACCGATGGACTTTCTCGCCCTGACGTCCGAAATCATCGCGAAGGTAAAGGCGATAGCACACAACAGCCCGAAACAGCTCGCGTGTGAGTCCCGAATCTTATCCGGGTATAGTCCGCAGGGCATCGTAGAGGTGGTAGCGCTCGGCGCGTCAACGGGGGGTCCGCCCGCACTCGAGATGATCCTCCGAAGGTTTCCGAAGGGGACAAGCGTGGGATTCCTCATTGTTCAGCACATGCCGAAGGGTTTTACCGCATCGCTTGCAGAGCGCCTTGACAACGTCTGCTCCATCCGTGTAAAAGAGGCCGAGGACAGGGACAGAATCGAACCCGGGCTCGCCCTCATCGCGCCCTCGGGGCTTCACATGAAGGTTCGAAAAGGCAGGGGGACCGTTCGTCTTGATATCGAGCCGATGAATTTCGTCCACAGGCCTTCCGTTGATGTGCTCTTTCAGTCCGTCGGGGAGACCTACGGCAGTCGTTCCATCGGTGTCATCCTGACCGGTATGGGTTCTGATGGAGTGAAAGGCCTGGGCACTATCAGGGAGCGGGGGGGTCTCACCTTGGCACAGGATGAGTCGACATCGGTAATCTTCGGGATGCCGAGGGTCGCGATAAACAGCGGAGTCGTCGATAAGGTCGTGCCGCTCAACGATATGGCCGAGGAGATACTGAAGAATGTCTAAGGTTCGTTAGGCTTCCGGAGGCGACTCACTCCCCGCAGCCTCCAGGGAGAGTGTAACCGTCGTCCCTTCTCCCTCTTCGCTCAGAATTTCGATGGTCCCCCCGTGGTCTTCAATAATTTTTCTGCAGATCGGCAGACCGAGCCCTGTCCCCTGCTTTCTTGTCGTGAAGAAAGGGTCGAATATTCGCTCCATGTCTTCCTTCTTAATACCGGTCCCGTTATCCTTGAAAGAAATGCTGACCCTGTTATCTCTTCTCGTGACTACGGTCGTAATGCTCGTGCTCTCTGCCCCCGATGCATTGTCGACAAGGTTGAGAAGGACCTGCATCAACTTCTCCTTGTCGGCCCTGACGCGAGTGAGGGGAGGGATAGGGCCTGCCGAAAGACTGACCTTGTACTTCTTTGTCTGGATGTAGTGCCTCAGCTCCGTCAGCAGGATGTCCAGATCTATCTCGATGAGATTGAGTTTTGACGGCCTGCTGTAGAGGAGGAGTTCGTCAACGAGATGCCGCATCCTGGAGGTCTCCTTGAGGATCGCCTGCATGAGGGCCTGATGCTGCGGGGATTCGATTTCCCTCCCGAGAATCTGCGCAATAGACTGAATCGCAAAGAGCGGGTTTCTGATTTCGTGCGCAACCCCCGAGATGATCTTCCCGAGCGCCTCAAAGTGCTGTTTCTTCTTTACCTCGGCCTGGAGTTCTTTTATCTCGGTCAGGTCGCGAAAGACGATGACCGTTCCCCGCTTGTTCCCCTCCTTGCCCGGGATGAGCGAGTTCGAAAAACCGATCGGCCGAGTCGTACCGTCCCTCAACGTGATGGTGGTCTCCCTGCCGATACGGGTATCGATGATGAGCATTTCTCTCGTCTCAGGATATACGTCCGTAAGCGCCTGCCCTCTCATCCCAGCAGGGGCCATTGCAAGTATCTCAGCCCCGGGGAAATTAACCGTCAGAATTCTTCCTTCTCCGTCCACGACCATGATGCCGCTCGGGGTATTGTTGAGTATCGCATCCGAAAACTCTTTCTCGGCGTTCAACTGATCCATGAGCATTCTCAACTGCTCATCCGCTGCCTTCCGCTCCGTGATATTGCGGGCGATACCGAGAATCCCGACGACCCTTCCATCGGAGAACTGCGGCGGTGTTATGAATTCTCCTACGAGATATTCACCGCTTTGAGCGCGCACACGCAACTCAAAAGGGGCCGGCACTTCTCCACGCAATGCCTTCCGAAACATCTCGAGTGCAACGGGGAGGTCACCGGGATGGAGGATCTGGACGAAGGACTTACCGATCCACTCGGCCCGTGGCCAGCCGGTCATCGCCTCGAAGGCAGGGTTAAGGGCCGTAATCACGCCGTCCGGCGAAAGGCGATAAATGACATCCGTCGCACTCTCGACAAGGTCCTTCTGGAACTCACGCAGTTGCGCGTTCTCCCTCTGGAGACGGCATACATTCATCGCGCGGGAGACCGTCGATGACAGCAGGCCGATCTCCATGGGCTTCAATATGTAATCGAAGGCCCCTGCCTTCATCGCATCGACCGCGGTCTGGATCGTCCCTCCCCCGGTAATCATAACGCAGAGGAGGTAGGGATCGATCTCGCGGGCCTCGCGGAGAAGCTTAACGCCGTCCATCCCGGGCATTACGAGATCCGTCAGGAGCAGATCAAAGGACCGTTTCTTTAATGTCTCGAGCGCCTCCCTTGCCGACGTGAACCCTGCCGCTTCATAACCAAGCTCGGAAAGGATTTCACAGATAACCGTGAGGGAATCGATTTCATCATCGACGACGAGAAGACGGCCCTGACTGGCCGGCGTTTTCTCTTCTTTCTTTTCCTGACTATGTCCTGTCTGCATAGAATAGGGATTTCTTAATCTAGGTGATGATAAAAACCGTGCGGTCTTGCTCGTCGGAGAGTAACGTCGATAGTTCATGTGATCGGGATAGCGGAAAAGAGAAGGAAAACACGTTCCCCGCTGCCCCTTACTTCTTCTTCCCCATGAGGTCATTTACCCATGAGAATGCCGCTGCCGTTGTCGGAAACCCAACGGTATTGATGAGGAGAGCTATGGTATGGTAGATTTCATCCTTGGACGCACCGGCCTGCAGGGCCCTCTTCACATGGGAATGCACTCCCCCCTCAGAGCGCAATGCGACACAGGCTGCAAGCTGGATGAGATTGCTCGTCTTTGCGTCGATAGGTCCGGCCTCCCGTGCTTGCCTGCCCGCCTCTTCATGCGCCTTCATGAGTTTCGAAAACTTCTTCTGAATTGTCTGGTAGTTTTTCGGATACTCCACGGGACACCTCCGCGAATGTTTCTTTAATAGTGCTTTTTCAGTTCGAAGAGCACCTGTTTAGCGACATCCTTGAGGGTTTCAAAAACCCCGGCGCCGTTTACCGCAACACCTTCGAAAAATGGAGTGTTGTTCGTATTGAGGAGGCCATCGATCTCGGTGAGCGGCACGACATTCGGCAGATCCCTCTTGTTATACTGGATGGTGTAGGGCAGTTTTTCAAGGTCATAGCCCTGGTCGGCGAGATTGATCTTGAGGTCTTCAAGACTCTCGATATTCGCCTCCATCCTTTCGATCTGAGAGTCGGCAACAAAAACGACACCGTCCACACCCTTGAGGATGAGTTTCCTGCTGGCGGCATAGAAGACCTGGCCTGGCACCGTATAGAGGTGAAACCTGACCCTGAAGCCCCTTATGTCTCCGAGGGCGAGAGGAAGAAAATCGAAAAAGAGGGTCCTTTCGGTCTCCGTAGCGAGCGATATGAGTTTGCCCTTCTGCTCCGGTTTTGTCTTCTTGTAAACGAACTGGAGGTTCGTGGTCTTCCCGCAGAGTCCCGGACCGTAGTAGACGATTTTACAGTTTATCTCGCGGGAGGAGTAATTTATAAACGACACGGAACTCTATCCCTACCTGAATAGATTATCGATATCCTCATCGCTGATCTCAGCAAAGGGAGACTCGTCCAACCTTCCCTCGCTCTTTTCCCTGTCCGCCTTCGCGGCTATCTCTTCGAATATCTTCGCGATCGCCTCGGAGGACTTTTTCACCCGCAGCCGTACGAGACCGAGGGAAGACCTCTGGTCGAATATCACTACGAGAATTACCCGCTGACCGATAAGCGTGATATGGATATTGTCCGTGTCACCTTCATGGAAAAGGACGGTGAACTCCCGCTCTCCGAGGAGCCGTGCGATACCGCCTGTGGCTGCGATGTTGCCCGCGGTCAGGGATGCGAGGGCGGTTGTGTCGAGGTTGTACGTATCTCCCGCAGAAGCGATGAGTTGTCCGTTTTTGTCGATGAGAAAGAGGACTTTTGCATTGGTCTGTTGGTATAATTTGCGGAGTTCTTCGTCAATGCGCCGGAACTCGCCTTCGTACATTACCAGATTCGATTCCATGACACATCAAAAATAGCATATTGTCACTATTATATCAACTCTCCGCGACCGGAATCTTAGGGTCTTTCTCCCGACGACCCCCCGGCCTCTTTCCTCAGTCTTTCCCACTCCTTGTCGACCTCTTCCTGGGAGAGCCTGAGGAGCCACTCATTCTCTGGAGCGAAGAGGTGCTTGAATCTTCCCTGCGGCTTCATGAATTCTTCGAGAGGTTTCTTCTCTTTCGGCTCGAACGTTATCTTCGTCACACCGCCCTCGACCTCATAGAGGGGCCAGTAACACGTCTCGACAGCGAGTCTCGAGAGAAGAATAGCGTCATCGGTCCTTGACCTCCATCCCCGGTTACAGGGCGCAATGACATTGATGAATTTCGGGCCTTGTATGTCGAAGGCCTTTCTGAACTTTGCCATCGCGTCCCTCCAGTGGGACGGCGATGCCTGCGCAACATAGGGAATCCCGTGCGCGGCCATGATCCTCGTGAGATTCTTCCTTGGTTGCATCTTCCCCTTGACGGAACTTCCTACGGGGCAGGTAGTCGTATCTGCCCCGATCGGGGTCGCACTGGAGCGCTGTATCCCGGTATTCATGTACGCCCCGTTGTCATAGCAGACATAGAGCATGTCATGGCCGCGCTCCATCGCGCCCGAGAGGCTCTGAAACCCGATGTCGTAGGTTCCCCCGTCACCCCCGAAGGCGACGAACTTGATGTCCTTGTCTATCCTCCCCTTCTTCTTGAGAGCCCGGTACATCGTCTCGACACCGGAAAGGGTGGCAGCTGCGTTTTCGAAGGCATTGTGTATCCAGGGAATCTTCCATGAGGTATATTGGGAAATGCAGGTCGAGACCTCGAGACAACCTGTCGCATTCGCCGCAACGACGGGATAATCGGTCGAAAGGAGGACCTGCTTCACGACGATCGGCGCCCCGCATCCCGAACACATCCGGTGTCCGTGAGTAAGGCGGCCTTCCTTCTTCGAGAGCTCTTTCAGGCTGAGTGTTGTTGTTGCGGTGGTAGACATCTTATTCCCTCACTCCTATATATTCTTTGAACGTTTTCACCTTGCCCCCCTTCGCGATTTCAACCAGTTCGGAGAGTACCATCTCGGCGTGCTCGGGTAGGAAGTCCCTCCCGCCGAGACCGTATATCTTATTGATGAGCGCCGGCTTCTTGCCGTTCATCATCATCGCCGACGCGATCTCCATATGGAGGGGACCAAAACCTCCGAAAGAGTCGGCCCTGTCCAGGACGGCTATCGCCTTAGCGCTCTTCAGGGCCGAAGCGATCTCCTCATAGGGGAAAGGCCTGAAGAACCTTGGCTTCAGGAGACCGGCCTTGATACCCCTGTCCCTGAATTCGTCCACAACGTCCTTTGCTGTCCCGGCCGCGGAATTGAGAAGGACGAGGGCGACCTCCGCATCATCCAGGCGGTATGACTCGAAGAGTCCGTATCTTCGTCCCGATATCTTTGCGAATTCATCGGCGACTTCGAGGGCCACCCTGCCGACCTTCGTCATGACCTCGTGCTGGGCCCTCTTGTATTCCATGTAGAGATCCGAGAGGATAAGGGGCCCGTAGCTTACCGCATGATCCGTATCGAGGAGGGGATGAGCGGCCCTGTATTCACCGACAAAATTCTTTACCGTGTCGTCATCGAGGTATTCGAGCCTCTCGATGGAATGGCTAATGATGAAGCCGTCCATGCAGACCATCGCGGGGAGCCGTATTTCAGGGTGTTCCGCGATCCTGAATGCCTGAATCGTGTTGTCGTACGCCTCCTGGGCGTTTTCCGAATAGATCTGGATCCAGCCCGTATCCCGTGCTCCCATGCCGTCCGAGTGGTCTCCATGAATATTAATGGGGGCCGAGAGTGCCCTGTTCACCAAGGGCATGATGATGGGCAGCCTGTCGCCTGCGGCGATGAAGAGGATCTCCCACATGAGGGCGAGTCCCTGGGATGAGGTGGCGGTTACCACCCTTCCGCCGGCTGCCGACGCGCCGACGCAGGCGCTCATGGCGCTGTGCTCGCTCTCCACGAGAATCATCTCCGTGTCCACCCCGCCGTCGGACACAAAACTGGTAAACCGCTGCATAATGTCCGTCGCCGGCGTTATGGGGTAGGCCGCGCAGACATCGGGGTTCACCTGCCTGAGGGCGTTGGCGATCGCCTCATTTCCGGTAACCGCTACAATCTTTGCCATCTATTTGCCCTCCTCTACCATCACGATAGCCTTCTGACCTTTCTTGCCGGGACATTCCATGGCGCAGATGCCGCACCCCTTGCAGTAGTCATAGTCGAACTCTTCCCTCTTCCCCTCTTTCACCTTTATCGCCATGTCCGGGCAGAACATCCAGCAAAAGAGGCACTGGATACAATGTTCCGGCTTCCAAACCGGCCTGAACGCCCGCCATGAGCCTGTCGTGAATTTCGCAGAACTGCCGGGCTCGGTCACAACCGCACCGAGGGGCAACTCTCTCCAGCCCTTCTGTTTCATCCTTCCTTCACCTCCGCAAAGCCCCTCTTTGTCGCCTCGACATTGCCGTCTATTATTTTCTGGGAAAACTTCTTCCCGAAACTTTTTCTCACATCATCAATGAGAGAGTCAAGGGTTGTCAGTCCAGTAACCTTGCAGACCGCCCCGAGCATCGGCGAATTGGGCAAGGCCCTTCCGAAACAGTCGATGGCGATCTTCGTTGCATCTACCGTAACCACCCTCTGTGTCTTCGGAAGGTTCAGTTTTGCGCGTATCTCGGCGGGTTCTTTCGCCGTGTTGACGATGAAGGTGGCATCTTCCCTGGCGCCCTCAGCCACATTGACACCATCGAGGAGCGTCGCATCCGTAACCGCTATGACCCTGGGATGGAGGACCGGACAGTGCAAGCGGAGTTCCTTGTCGCTCACCCTATTGTAAGCCCGCAGCGGAGCACCCGAACGCTCAGGACCGTACTCGGGAAAAGCCTGAACGTGCCTTCCACCGCTCAGGCACGCATCTGCGAGAACCTTCGCGGCGGTCACCGTTCCCTGCCCTCCCCTGCCGTGCCATCGTATCTCAACCGTATCAGCCATGGTATCCCTCCAGAAAAGATAAGTTTTTTATTTTATCGAAGACCTCGTTTTTTTTGCAATAGTATTTTGTGCCAGGGGACTGGTATAATTTCTCAAATTTCATGACGATACCATGCCGATGCATATGAGAATAACCCACGAGGCCGGTCTGTCCTACCTCAGGGACTTCGATCTTCTCGAACTCGGTGAGATGGCCGATACCGTGAGAAGGGAGTTGCACCCCTCGGGGATTGCGACGTTTGTGGTCGACAGGAACATCAACTATACGAACGTCTGCATCAACCGGTGCAAGTTCTGCGCGTTCTACAGGGACCTCGACAGCACCGAAGCCTATATCCTCTCGGATGATGAGCTCTTCAGGAAGATTGACGAGACCATCACCCTCAGCGGCACGCAGATCCTTCTCCAGGGCGGGCTCCACCCCGAGCTCGATCTCGATTATTACACGGATTTATTGAGATCCATAAAGGAACGATACAGCATAACCATTCACGGCTTTTCCCCCCCGGAGGTTTCCTACCTTGCGGACAAACATAGTCTGACCGTCAGGGAGACCCTGAAAATCTTGCAGGAGGCAGGCCTCGATTCCATGCCGGGGGGAGGCGCCGAGATCCTCTCGGACAGGGTGAGGGAGATCCTCAGCCCGAGAAAGATTAAATCTGCTTCCTGGGTACGGGTGATGGAAGAGGCTCATCGTCTCGGCATGCGCACTACGGCGACGATGATGTTCGGGTCCGTCGAAAAGCCGGAAGATATCATTGAGCACCTCGATCGCATACGGGATCTCCAGGACAGGACCGGCGGCTTTACCGCGTTTATCCCCTGGTCGTTTCAGCCGGGGAATACGGAGTTGAGCCGGCAGGCCCTCCCCTCCCCTGCTTCCGGTAAGAGAGTGCGAAAAGGGCGGAAAGCGGGGGATCGGGAGAAACATGAGCCCGCGTTGGAGATGCATGCTGCCACGGCGGTCGATTATCTCAGGGTGCTCGCGCTTTCACGAGTATATCTCGATAATATCAAAAACATTCAGGCCTCCTGGGTAACTCAGGGGGTGAAGCTCGCTCAGGTCGCCTTGAGATTCGGCGCCAATGATTTCGGCTCGACCATGATCGAGGAGAATGTCGTTGCGGCAACAGGGGTGAGCCATCGCGTATCGCAAAAGGATATAATCGGTGCCATAAGGTCTGCGGGCTTTAAACCGGCTCAGAGGGACACCGGCTACAACATCGTGAAGGTATTCGCATGAGATCATGCTGCGGTCGGAACATGGCCGGCGCTCTCCGGTGGTCGCGGAAGAGGTCACGCATCATCACGTCAACGAATCATAAGCAGGGGGCCTATGCCGGATAGAGTCTATGACGCAATCGTCATCGGCGGCGGTCCCGCCGGTCTGAGTGCGGCCCAGTATGCCGCACGGGCGAAGCTCAGCACAGTCGTGCTTGACAAATCGCCGACCGCGGGTGCCCTCGCATTTTCGAGCAAGGTCGAGAATTACCCCGGGCTCGCAAAACCCCTGAGCGGCAAGGAACTTCTCGATATCTTCAGGGAGCAGGCGATCGGGTTCGGTGCCGAGTACCTCGAAAAACAGGTTGTGGGAGTGAGACTTGAGGATGAGATAAAAGAGGTCTATACCCTGGATGAGACGTACAGGGGGAAGACGGTTATCATCGCTACCGGTTCCATGGGGAGAAAGCCGACGATAAAGGGCGAGGCTGAATTTCTTGGGAGGGGCGTCAGTTACTGTGCCATATGTGACGCCGCCTTTTACCGCGGCAAGGTCGTCTGCGTCATCGGTGACTCTGAAGAGGCGGTTAAAGAAGCGGGGCTCCTGACGCGGTTTGCCGAGACCGTGTATCTCATCTCGCCGTCTAAGAAGATCAAGGTTGACGACCATCCCGCCCTGAAGATGGAGAACCTCAAGATACTGGCGGGACAGAGCGTCATCTCCATAGAAGGCGACGAGGCTGTCGGGAGCGTGAGGATGGCAGACAGTGATCGGATCGAGCGCGATCTCGAACTCTCAGGGGTTTTTGTATACCTCCAGGGTTCGAAGCCGATTGTAGATTTCCTCGGGGAGAGCATCGAATTGAGCGAGGAGGAGTGTATCATATCGAATCGAATGATGGCCACCTCGATCCCCGGTGTGTTTGCGGCAGGGGATGTGATCTGCACCGAAGTGAGGCAGGTAGTCATCGCCGCATCGAACGGCTGTATTGCCGCGCTCTCTGCCGAGCAGTTCATCCATCATCGGAAGAGACACAAATATGATTGGGCGAAATAGGTTTCGGGCTGGCTCAAACCGTTTCTACCGATAGCCCTGCTATGACTGGTTGCAGTCGCACGCTTTGTTTCAGGATAACGTCATCTCAATGAACGAGGGGGCCCGGTTTGTTTTCTAAGATTACCGTAAAGAATCCGATAGTCGAGATGGACGGCGACGAGATGGCCAGGATAATCTGGCTCTCGATAAAAGAGAGACTCATCATGCCGTTCCTTGATCTTCCGATCCGCTACTATGACCTGAGCATAGGCCACCGGGATGCAACAGACGACAGGATAACAGTCGAATCAGCCCATGCCATCAGGGAGACCGGGGTAGGAGTGAAGTGCGCAACGATAACCCCGAACGCGGAGAGAGTCAAGGAATACAACCTGAAGCAACAGTGGAAGAGCCCGAACGGTACGATCCGCTCCATCCTCGACGGGACGGTATTCAGAAAGCCGATCATCATAGAGAATATCCCCCCCGCTGTCCGGACATGGAAGAAACCGATAATCATCGGCCGCCACGCATACGGAGACATCTATAAGAATGCGGAGTTCGTCGTCGATGTACCCGGCAGAGCAGAACTCGTATTTATTCCGGATGGAGGCGGTGAAAAGAAGACCGTAACAATCCATGACTTCAAGGGCCGCGGCGTCATCATGGGTATGCATAACACCGAGGCGTCGATTCGGAGCTTTGCCCAGGCCTGCATAGAATATGCACTGGGCGAGAAGACCGACCTCTGGTTCGGGGCGAAAGACACCATTTCGAAGCAGTACCACGGGTTTTTCAGAGATATCTTTGCGGAGGAGATAGGCAAGGTCAGGGAGAGACTCGAAAAAAGCGGGATACGCTACCGGTATCTCCTCATAGACGATGCCGTCGCGCAGGTGATGAAGTCCGAAGGCGGAATGCTCTGGGCCTGCATGAATTACGACGGTGACGTCATGTCCGACATGGTCGCAACAGGGTTCGGGAGTCTCGGGCTGATGACCTCGGTTCTCGTATCACCCGACGGGAAGTATGAGTTCGAAGCAGCCCACGGCACGGTCGTGAGACATTACTACGAACACCTGAAAGGGAATCGGACATCCACGAACTCCGTGGCCTCTATTTTCGCCTGGACAGGAGCCCTGGCAAAGCGGGGAGAGCTCGACAATACTCCTGCGGTTGTCCGTTTTGCGACGATCCTCGAACGCGCGGTGATAGAAACGGTCCGAGAGGGAATCATGACAAAGGACCTCATGCTCATCGCCGAGCCGAAGGTCGAACAATATGCCCTTACCGAAGAGTTTATTGATGCCGTGGCGGAGAGGCTGAGGAAAGCGCTCTAAGTCTTCTCCCTGATCGAGCCCTTCTTCCGGCGCTTCTTCTTTTTTTCACCGCCCTTGATCCACCAGTCGCTCTTGTCCGAAAACCACCAGAGTGAGGAATCAGTTTGGAGGATCGTTTCGGAAAGCTTCCTCGCCGTCTCCGTCCTGAGGCGCTTTGTAGCAAAGGCGAGCCATTCATCGGCATAGGTATTCCCGAGGTCCTTATATTCTTTCAGGGCGAGGATTATCTCGAGTTGGTCCGCATCATAGGCCAGCTTCGCCTCGAGGGTCTTGCCCTCGATGAACTCGATGATGAGTCCCCTGATTTCTTCACCGAAGGGAAGGGTTGCGGCGAGATCATTCACGGCCTTCTCCTCGTTCGCTTCGACATATTTCTTGTTCACGTAATTCAGGTCCCCGGTCCTTGCCTCGGGAAGGTCATGGAAGAGGCACATCTTTATGATCCTGTCCGTGTCCGCCTTTTTTGCGAGGCGACCGAGAGTGTAGCCGACATAAACGGTCCTGAAGATATGCTCCGCAACGGATTCGGAGCCGGAGCCGAGAAACTGGAAGCCCGTTCTCGGGGTGCGCTTGAGCATGCCTGCCTCAAACAAGAAATTCGCGATCCTTTTCATTGGGTCTCCATAAGAACGGCTGATAATTAGTTATTCGGCCTCTATTTTACAAAAAACGCGGCCTCCCTGTCCTCTTAAAGAATATTCCCTTTTCCGACGGATCCGGAAAAAGTCGGAAGCGGAAGAGACCTTGCTGACAGGCCGTTGCGATTTCAGACGGTTTTCGTTATCATAGAAAAGATATCCGAGAAAGGAGGTGGATGATATGGGAGGATTGTTTCAGCCGATGCATCTGCTGATCATCCTGGTGATCGCGCTCGTCATCTTTGGCCCGGGCAGGCTTCCTGAACTTGGTTCAGGGATTGGGAAGAGCATACGGGAGTTCAAGAAGGCCCTTTCCGGTGAAGACAAGGAATCGGCGATTGAGTTGAAAAAAGAGACAGACAGCGATGATGTCACCGGGAAGAAGGCTTAACGATACCTGAGAAGTCAGAGAAACCCGTAAGAGAAAACCCTATGCTTGCCTTTCAGGGGGAAGTTTCCTCGCCTCCTGACGTTGCTTTCATTCCGTTTCGAAGAGAATGCTCCGGCCGGATCTCTCGCGCTACGTGCCGGAGTTCCCTGATAGCGAATACATTTCTTCAGCCGTCGATCGCCGCAATCACGAACGAAAAAGATACCGTGAAGGAGGCAGGATGTCAGAGTTGAAGCAGATCTACAAGACCATTATGGATGACGATTTCCCGGCAAAGATGACGGTGACGTTCGGAGATCAGACCCTCGTCTACGCGAAAAGGGCGTGGACGATACCTGATGAAAAGACCGGCGAGCTTATCGAAAAAGGCCTCCGTTACGGCGAAAACCCCGATCAACAGGCTGCGCTCTATGAACTCGTGCAGGGGAATGTCGTCCTCGGAGATTGCAGGTTCATCGAACCGGGCAACGGCCTTGTGAGCAGCATAACCGAGGCCGACATGCTTCAGGCGGGAAAGCATCCGGGAAAGACGAATCTGACCGACCTTGATAATGCTCTGAATATCCTGAAATACCTTTCGGACAGGCCCGCGGCCGCGATCATGAAACACAATAATCCCTGCGGGGTTGCCTACGGGGAAACGATCGCCGAAGCGTATGACAGGGCGAACATGGCAGACAGGATAGCTGCCTTCGGCGGATGCCTCGTTGTCAACCGTGTATTCGACAAAACAACCGCTGAGATGGTGGCAGGCAACTACCTTGAAGTCGTCGGTGCGCCGGAATTCGGAGAAGGCTCATTAGATATCCTCTCAAAACGGAAGAATCTCAGGATAGTCAAGGTCGGGAGGATGAACCGGCTCGAGAGATACCGATCCTTCCGCTTCCTCGATTTCAAGTCACTGATAGACGGAGGCGTCATTATACAGCAGTCCCAGATAAACAGGATACGGACGAAGGACGACTTTCTCCCCGCAAAGACCCTCTATAAGGGAAAAGAGTACGATGTCAAACGCCATCCGACGGAGAAAGAATATGATGACATGCTCTTCGGCTGGAACGTTGAACAGGGTATCACGTCGAATTCCGTTATCTATGTGAAGGACGGGGTGACCGTCGGAATCGGGACAGGGGAGCAGGACCGCGTCGGCGTCGCAGAGATAGCAGTATTTAAGGCCTACACGAAGTATGCCGACGCACTCTGTTTCAGAAAGCACGGGGTGCCTTACAAGACCTTTGAATTCGAGGCATCGCAGGGCAAGAGGGATCTCTCCGGACTTCGTGAGATCGATGAAGAGACAAAGAGGAACAGGGGCGGTCTCATCGGCTCGACTATGGTATCAGACGCTTTTTTCCCCTTCCGGGATGGCGTCGATGTCGGGATAAAGGAGGGGGTCACGGCGATCGTCCAGCCCGGCGGCTCGGAAAGGGATTTTGAGGTGATCACGGCATGTAACGAGGCAGATCCCAAGGTGACTATGGTCTTTACCGGTCAGAGGGTCTTCAGACACTGATCTACGAGCCTCTTTGTCCCGACCCGGGACATTTAGAGGCAGGGACAGAGCCTATCGGCCTCTTGTTTCAGCAGTTTCGCGGCGGTTCTATCGAGTCCGCTCCTTCCTATGAACAACTCTTCGTCCGTATCGGCGATGTCCTTTACGAGGATAATGTCGTTTCGGAAAAGTACCTCGAGAGCGTCTTTTCTTGCCGACGGCAGGATGGTGACAGGGTAGAGTCTCTTTTCCTCGATCATCGTCTCGAGGCTCTCCTTCTCGGGATACCGCCAGCTCACGATCTTCAGCCCTACACATGAGGCGTATTGTATCGCATCGCTTGTGCAGCGGGTATTCGTCACGAGCCAGCCCTGACTCATCATCGTGGCCTGCCGCTTCAGTTCGTACGCCTTGTTAATGTCCGCAAACCGTGAATGGACATAGAGCGCTATCTTGACGTCCGTCGGCTTCCCCCCTTCGTTGTGATACTTGCACTCTATCATGAAATGCTCGTCATCCTTGTGTGCGACGACGTCGACTTCATGAGTGACGCAGTATCCCTCGATAAACTTGTCCAGTTCCACGGCATATCCGTAGGCCTTCAGCACCCTCGCAAAGTATTTCTCGAAGGGATAGCCGGACGGTCCGAGCGCGAAGATAGCCCTTTTGAGGGAATATCTCATGCCGGAGACGTGGTTCTGCTGTTTCAACAATCTCTTCGCAAGCTTGAAGATGTGCCGTGTGTGGGACGACGGACCGATCTCGTTCTCTACCCTCTCCGCTATCGCAAAGGCAGCATCAGACGATGCCCCTGAACGGATAAGGGAATCGGCAAGCTTTCTGACGTCGAATGCCTCGTCCCTACCCGATGATTTTGTTACGGTCTTAGCCACAATGAAGTCCTATGCCCCTCTCTCCTTTGCTGACATGCCATTCCGCCCTTACTGTGGCATCGCGGTTCGACTAACCCCCCGTGGCAGACTCTATCCAGGCCTCTAACTGCAGCTTCGGTAAGGCTCCATAGAGTTCATCCACCTTTTTGCCGTTCTTGTAGACGAGAAATACAGGCGTTGAGCGTATGTCAAAACGGTTCGCGAGCAGCCATTCTTTCGCGATATTGATCATAGCAACCTTCAACCTCCCCGCCTTCTGACTCGCTATCTTCCCGATGAACGGCTCTATCGCGGTACAGATGCCGCACTGCGGGGACCAGAATTCGACGAGGACGGAACCGGGCCACTTCAAGACTTCCTCTTCAAAGGTATGTCCCGTCACTTCTACGGGCGCCTTCGGAAAATCGAGGATGTTCTTGCATCGGCCGCATTTCGGCCGTTCAAATATCCTGTCTGCGGGAAGGCGGTTGAGGGTCCCGCACGATCTGCACCGCAGGAGTACCGTTTTATCGTTCACAGTCCCTCCCTTTCCCCTCCACGCCATTATGAGCCGTCATCTTCATGCATTATTATATCTTCATTTGCTTTTGGAGGAAAGGCTCGACAGGAGAAGAAGTCTGCTGTAAGGAACGATAAAACCTTCCTAAGGGACGGTTTCTGAGGTCTCCGGCCCTGAATTCGCTTTGACGGCAAAGTAGAGGTAGCCGAGGGAGATCAGCGTACTTATGAGCCAGGAGAGGGGAATTCTCATCCCCAAATAAGTATGCAGTGTATTGAGAAGAATCGTCGGCGTCATCGATACTATCGCGAGGCTCAGGCATGCCCGATAACCGAGGGAAACTTTCAGCCTCCTTGCGAAGAACATACCTGATACCGCAAGGCACAGGGCCAGTATAGTCCTGAAGAGAAAAGACGAGAGGAGTGCAAGGGGATAGAGGACATAGGCGAAGGTCCCGACAAAGGTCTCCATCCAGTCATACATCCTGGACCGGTCAATGACGAGGTTTTCGATTTCTGAGAGATCATAGGGCCACGTCTCTGTCGGACCCCTCCTGATTATCAGCTCTCTCTTTGTCAGCAGGGCGATAGCTGGGGAGCCCTTGAGAGACGTTACCTGCCCCGTCGTATCGATAATCGCGAGAGGCGCGTTACTCTCCGGGTCCTTAATCACATAGGGCATCGGTTTGTCTACCGATACCGTTCCCTTCGTAATCGTAATGACCGGTATCTGTTCCACGATCTTAGGACCTTCCCGGGAGAGGTAACCGGAGACGAGGGAATGTGTCTTGAATACGAAAGGTATCGTACAGACCGCCGTCAGGAGGAGGAGATAGAGAAAGGATATCTTCCTCCAGTTCTTTCCCACATCCCGATAGAGAGACCGTGAGTAGAATGACATGAATAAGGGATGGACCGTCGTATACCGTCTCATAACCGTATCTCGATTGTACCTCATTTTGCAAAAAATCGGCAAAGGAAGAGAGCCCCTGCAGAACCTTGCCGTCTCGCATAACCCTGGTATAATGAACTTGATGACAGGTGCTTCGTGGGAGAGACGAGATGAGATTGAGAGGCATGGGGATTATAGGAATAGTCCTGACGTTCCTCTTTTTTATTACAAATGCGGCCCTTGGCAAGGAGGGAATGAAGATGGATGCATTGAAGATATCGAGCAAGGCGTTCGAAAACAACGGAAGCATTCCGGAGAAATATACCTGCGACGGGATGGATATAAATCCTCCCCTCCTGTTCGAGAATGTCCCTTCAGGAGCAAAATCGCTGGCCCTCATCGTTGATGACCCTGATGCGCCGATGGGCATGTGGGTCCACTGGGTGGTCTGGAATATGGACCCCAGAACAGGCGAGATAAGGGAGGACGCGGTACCAAGGGGAGCCCTTCAGGGGATAAACGACTTCAAGAAGCATGACTATGGAGGACCCTGCCCGCCTTCGGGCACACACCGCTATTTCTTTAAGCTCTACGCCCTAGATGCCCTCCTTGATCTCGGCGCGAACGCAAAGAAGGCCGATCTCGAAAAAGCGATGAAGGGGCATCTCATCGCGCAGGCCCAGATCATAGGGCTCTATAAGAGAAAGTAGAAAAAGGCGTTCCTATCTCCCCTGCATGCCCCCTGAGGGACGGCCTCCGCCCTGGGGATGGATGACTTTTCCGCCTCCGCCGGTAGACGGTCTCGAGGACTTGCCGACACCTTCCGGTCGGTAGGCGCGATTGAAGACCCTTTCAGGCGATCTCGGGATTCCCGTCGAGATGAAGCCCCTTGAGTGAGAGGCGCCGATACCGGCAAAGGTCCTTCCGTTAAATCTGCCTACGGGATCGATCCTGAAGGTCCTGTGAGTCTGCACGTCGGTGAAATGGTTGGTGACGACGGTGACCCTCCTGTTCAGAACAACGACCTTGTGAAAATCGTGCAGAACAAAAAAACCCGGAAACCAGAAGCCGGTCCACCAGAACGGATAAGGGACCCAGGCATAGAGTGCGTAATATGCCGGCGGTGGCGCGTAGTAAGTGACGATCGGCGGGCCTTCGCTCGTATAGTAGTCGTCTATCCCTCCGGGGTTAGGGTAATTTTCGCATCTCGGAGCGGCTTCGCACCTCTCACCTTCCCTGTAGGGCCTGAGCGGCAAGGAGCTTTCAGCAACGACATTCTCAAACGCCCTCATGGCGTCGGCCCCTCCGATCTGGAGTCTGCCTGAATCGGCCGCCTCGCTGACCGCTTGGCGGACCTCACCGACAATATCGGGCGTTACGGGATAATCGGCGATCCATCCGTTCCGTGGTGCGATACCGGCTGAACCGAGTAAGCTCTCAGCCTCGACCTCGTCTTCTGTCGTGCTAATGCCGAGTTCTGAAACGAGCCTGACCGCAAACGAGCCCTCACGCACCAGGGGTTGTCCTATCGGAGGCGCCTCTGCCTGTCCTCCCTGCGATTCTGCAGGAATCGTCACCGACAGGAGAAGAAATAGGATCGCTGCTACAGCTCTTGACAAGAGAGCTCTTTTCATCGCGTCGTCCTTCGTTGTCTTGATCATACAACCTTGATTTAGTCTAGGATTTGACGGAGCATATTGTCAATTTTCCCATGAAAGACAGACCGACCACCTTGCGGTGACTGTCCGATGGTATCGATCGTTGGAAGAGGAATTTCTGTAATTCCCGATATCAGGAGGAGGCAATAGCCTTGCGTCAGGCAAACCTCTTCAGCATCTTCTGCTCATACATCATTTTCTCCCCGCGATGGAGCAGTTCATCGACAGAACAGGGGTTTTCCGGATCGTAATAGGATACGCCGAAACTCAGCGAAAGCCTGTAATTATGTTCTCTTTGCTCATTGTAGGTCTCAATGCCCGTTTGCAATCGTGCAGCGACCGCCTCCATATTGTCACCCGTGATGCCTATCTGGAGAACCATAAACTCATCCCCGCCGATGCGGGCAACGATGTCGCAGTCCCGAAAGGTCTCTCTCAGGATCTTCGCAGTCCCGATTAACGCCTGATCACCTTCACTGTGGCCGAAGGTATCATTGATAGTCTTGAGATTATCGAGGTCGGCATAGAGCATGAAGACTTCTCTTTTTAGGCGAGCGGCCATCTTCAACTCCTGTTCAACGAGATTGAAAAAACCCCTGCGGTTACAGAGACCGGTCAGTTCGTCGGTCAGAGACAAGGCCCGTAATTCTTCCTCAATCCGCCTGCGCCAATCGATCTCACGCTCCAAATTCTTGGTACGTTCCCTTACCTTCATCTCAAGTTCGTCACGGGATC